>JANQRM010000561.1 GCA_028284565.1 Anaerolineae bacterium
CCTCACAATGGAACATCCCATGCTCTGGGAGCAATCCATTCATCACTTCGATTTACTCCGCTATGTCTACGGACGCGAACCCATTGAAGTCGCTTGTCATGCGTGGAATCCGTCATGGAGCATGTATGATCATGAAGCCAATATATCTGCCATCTTCCGCTTTGAGGGAGGCTTGACGGCGAATTATCAAGGCACTTGGCAGGGCAATTGGTCGGTGCCATCTTTTGAATGGCGCACCGATTGCACGGGGGGAATCATCACCCAACGCGAACAATTCAGCGAATTATTCTATGCTGAACGGGATGACGACCAACTCACAGCTGTCGATTTACCCCCGCATGAACGCTGGGTCACCGATACGGTTGGATTATGGGATGCCTTTTTAGCGCATGTCTTGGATGACGAACCTCTGCAATGTAGCGGACGTGATCATTTGATGTCCCTTGCGATGTTAGAGGCATGCATCCAGTCCAATGCAACAGGTCAATTTGTCAATATCTCTCACGTCTTACAGACGGCTTGAGGTTGAGAATATCGTTCGATTCGGGGAGAGGAGAAAGCGTATCGACAAAACAGCAAAATATCTACCCAAAAAGGTTTCACTTAGTTATTTATAAGGAGTCTCGTTATGACGAAATTCAGTAGAATCCTCTTGGTCGGGATTGCGATCATTGCGCTCACGATTGTCGTTAGCGCACAGGCGCCCGGCGTGGATGACAACACCCTTGTGGTTGCTCAATCACAAGATGTTCAAAGTTTAGACCCGCCACAAGTCGGCTCACGTCCAGAAGCAAATATCGCCGCCCACATCTTTGGCAGTCTCTACGACATTGATGTGGATGGCAATATCTTCCCAGCTCTCGCAGAGGCGGTGGAAGTGTCGGAAGATGGAACGGCATACACCTTTACTTTGAGGGAAGGGCTAACCTGCCATGATGGCGCGCCACTCACAGCCGATGATGTTGCCTATGTCTTCAACCGTGCCGCTGACCCGGATCTTGCTTTCACAGGGAATACCCCCGGCTTTGTCTTCGGTTCAATTGGCTTTGTGGATGCAGAAGCAGTTAGTGACCTCGAAGTTACCATCAATATTGCAACCCGCAACTCTGTTGGGCTTGGTCTAATGACGGAAGTACGCTTGTATTGCCGTGAATCCTATGAAGGCATGACTCTCGAAGAAGCCGCTATCAACCCAGTCGGCTCAGGTGCCTACCGCTTTGTCGAGTGGGTTCCCGATGACTATCTCTTGATGGAAAAATGGGATGACTATGCGCTCTTCAATGAAGACACATTCCAGACCATTGTCTGGCGTGTGATTCCGGAATCCTCCACCCGTACGGCTGAATTGATAGCAGGTAACATCGACATCATCACCAATGTCCCACCTGATCAACACGATGCCGTAAATGCCTCAGGCGCGGCAGAAGTTCAAGCTGTACAAGGCTTCCGTCGGATTTTCGCGGGCTTCAACTTCACCGATAATATGGAAGGACTCCCCGGCGCAGAAGAAATCAAAGACACGGCGGTCCGCGTTGCACTCCAATATGCCATTGATGTGCCAACGATTTGCTCTGCCTTGCTTGGTGTCGAATGTGTCCGTGCCAATGGTATGGTAAACGCACCGAACAACCATCCTGACCTCGAACCCTATCCTTATGATCCAGCACGGGCAGAAGAACTCCTCGATGAAGCCGGTTATCCGCGTGGTGACGATGGGGTACGTTTCAATGTCATCTTCCAAGGTGGACGCAACCGTTACCTCAATGACGAGCAAGTCATCCTGACCATCTGTCAATACTTCGATGACATCGGCGTTCAAACCGACTGCCAGATTCAAGACTTCGGCGCAGAATTCATCCCAGCACTCGTCAACCAACAAGCTGGACCCATCTACTTTGTCGGTTCTGGTGGTGGTGCATGGAACGCCCAATATGAAATGACGGATCTCAAACGGCCAGATTCGAACCCGAACTATGGTCACTGGTTTAATGAAGATTGGTTCAATGGATGGGAGCAATTAGCAGAAGCCTCTTCCGTGGAAGAAGAAGATGCCATTGTGCTTTCCATGTTGGAAACCTTCTACAATGACCCACCATGGCTGATGCTCTACTTCCAACCCGATTTCTACGGTGTAAGCACCCGATTGGATTGGTCTGGTCGTCGTGACGAAAAGCTATATGTCCAAGACGCGACACTGAAGTAGGGAAATGAGTTACACTAAGTAGAAACAGTACGGGCGTGCAGGTGTGAAACATCATGTGCGCCCCTACTAATAACTAATAACTAACGACAAAAAACTCATGACTCAATATCTTGTGCGACGTTTGCTCCAATCAGTTATTGTGATTTTCGGCGTGACCGTTGTCACTTTCTTGAGCTTACAACTCGCAGGCGACCCGACCTATCTCTATGTCAGTGACCGCGCAACCGATGAGGAAATCGCGGAGATTCGCTCACGTTTGGGCTTTGACCGCCCTTTAATCGTCCAATATACGGACTTTGTGACGAACATGATGCGAGGTGATTTTGGTAATTCACTGAAAACCAAAACCCCCGCACTCGATATGGTCTTGGACCGCCTACCCGCCACGCTTGAATTGTCGATATTCGCGATGGTGCTGGCGATTTCGATTGCGATTCCGCTGGGTATCTTCGCGGCACTGAAGCGAGGAACCGCCTTTGATGGGGGCATCATGATGTTCGCCATCTTCGGACAGTCCATCCCCAGCTTTTGGCTTGGGATTATGCTCTTCTTGTTCGTGGGCTTGCAGTTGAAGTTACTGCCCATTTCCGGTCATGTTCCCGTGCTAAAACCCTTCCTAGAAGGGGATTACGAGAAAATGTTCACCAATTTCCCAGAAGCCATCCGCCATCTTATCCTCCCCGGTGTGACCATTGCTGTCTTCTCGCTCTCGCGGAATGCACGGCTGGTTCGTTCAACCATGCTCGAAGTGCTGAGCCAAGATTATATTCGTACTGCCCGCGCCAAGGGACTCAAACCGCGTACCGTCATTGTCAGCCATGCGCTTCGCAATGCCCTCATCCCCGTGATTACTATGATTGGTCTGGAATTTGGCTTTTTGCTCAGTGGGGTGGTGGTTGTGGAAACCGTCTTTTCGTGGCCCGGTGTCGGACGCTTAGTCTTCAATTCGATTAATCAACGTGATGTACCTGTCGTCCAAACGGCAGTTGTTTTGTTCTCATTGATGTTCGTGATTCTAAATCTAATCGTGGACTTTTTATACGTATTACTCAATCCGCGTATTCGTCTAAAGTAAATTCTGATGTCTACTATTGATAAGCCCAAAAAAGATAAAGTCGCGATCTTGCACGCATCGCCATCCACATGGCAACGCGCACGCTTTAGCTTGGTCAGAGCGCGCTGGCCCCTCGTTGCCCTGGGGGTTCTTGCCTTTGCTTTGATTATCGCTGTGATTGGACCCAGCATTACACCGAAAGACCCCAACCGACAAACGCTCATCATCCGACTCAAGCCCCCATTAGAAGAAGAAGGCTTCCTACTTGGCACAGACTCGCTTGGACGTGATGTGTATTCCCGTCTAATTTTTGGGACTCGTGTGTCCATCGCTGTTGGATTCGTCGCGGTAGTCATTGGTGGCACGATGGGAACCTCATTGGGTCTGATTTCCGGCTACTTTGGTGGACGAATAGATGATTTCATCATGCGAATCGCCGATATTCAGCTGGCGTTTCCCTTTATCTTGCTGGCGATTATGGTACTCGTTGTCTTAGGTCCGGGGGTGCTGAATCTGGTCTTGGTGCTGGGTATTGGACAGTGGGTGACTTATGCGCGCATTGCGCGTGGCGAGACGATTAACCAACGTTCGAAAGAATATGTCGAAGCGGCACACAGCATTGGCATGCGAAATCGGCGCATTATGTTTCGAGGAATTCTGCCCAATATCCTCGCGCCTCTGATTGTGATTGCGTCCTTCAATGTCGCCAGTGTCATCCTTGCAGAAGCCTCCTTATCCTTCTTGGGCTTAGGTGTTCCGCAGACCGTGCCTACATGGGGGGCAATGCTTGCCGAAAGTCGTGACCAATTACTCGGTGGCAAGTGGTGGCTCGCTGTATTCCCCGGATTAGCCATCATGGTCACGGTGCTATCCCTCAATATTTTGGGCGATTGGCTTCGTGACTTCTTAGACCCACGCTTACGAGGCGTAAATTAGATTCACCCTACATAAAGAGGTTTTTATATATGTCGAAAACATTTGTTGGCATCCAAATCGGTGCGATAAGTTTTGTGGATGAAGGAGTCGAGCAAGTCCTCGATATTCTGCAAGAAAAAGCCGGAGTCAATGCCATCCTCATCTCCGCATTGTCATGGAGTATCGGCAATGCCGGACGCGCCGCCTTTGGCTTCCCCGATCATGGCGTACAGGAGCCAGACAACCTACAGGGTGGGGGCATGTTCGAGCCAGACCCGGATTATTATGCCGGAACCTTCATGAAACGCTTCGATGCGCCTGATGAACTCTATAGTGGATTCGATGCGCTTGCAGATGTCATCCCAGCCGCCAGAAAACGTGGGATTAAGTGCTATACGTATTATTGTGAGACGTCCAGTTCCGCCATTCGTTCCATCTGGCAAGCAGGCTTCCATCACTTCTTAGACCGTGACCATCTCGGCAGAGTCGCCACCCGACCATCATTATTGAATCCCGAATACAAAAAATGGTGGCATTCCGTCTTCTCTGATTGGCTGAATAATCACGATTTATCCGGTGTGTTGTGGGGAGTTGAGCGTCAAAGCCCATTGATGGACATTTTTCGTGGGGATAGCTCCACTGGCTTCGACCAGTACTTCCAAGCCGAAGCGCGCAATCGGAGCATTGATATTGAACGCGCCATGACGGGATATGTCAAAATCGACAACTTCCTAAAGCGGGTTCGTGCTGGAGAACGCCCCAAAGAAGGTGTGTTCGTCATGCTCTTGCGCCAACTCTTACATCACCCCGAAGTCCTCATGTGGGAGAAGATGTGGCTCGATGCCCACCATCTCTTCTATCGAGAACTCTCTGGCTTGGTGAAATTCTTTGACCCCAACTATGAGTTTGGCATGGGCATTTGGCAGGTGATTAACACCTACAATCCCTACCTTCGCGCCCAATATGACCAATCCGAATATGCACCCTATGCCGATTGGTTTAAGCCCGTGCTATACCACACCCCTGCAGGCGCACGTTTTGCAGGATTCGCTCAGTCATGGCAACAAGGCGTTTTGGCAGATGCCACCCCTGATGGAGCCTATCACGCCTTAGCGACTGTTTTAGGCTTGAATGAAGTCACATCGGAGTCCCGTGAAGATGCACCCCTCGCTGGCTTCAAACCCGAATACGTTAAGGAGTGGACAGCCAAGCTCATCGAGCAAACCGGACGACCTGTCTATCCCGGCATTGGTGTTGGGGTAGGGCATAATGGCGTAAGCAAAGAGATTGCCCCCCAAGAGATTAAAGAAGGGGTTCATGCAGGCTACGATGGTGGGGCAACAGGTGTGATGATTTCCCGCAATTATTCCGAAGCCGAACTCCGCAACCTCGAAGCAGTCGGCGACGCACTCAAAGAACGTGGCTTAATCTAATTGTGGGTTCAAATCAAGAACGAGATTGCTTCTGGAAATATAACTTGTAGGGATTGGCTTCTGCCCGTCCGATGAAAACATAGTTTTCATATACAAAACAACAAGGAGACAACCATGACCATCCGTGTTGGCACAATTGGTGCAAGTTTTGCCAAAGACGCTTATTTACCTGCCTTATCCCTGATTGACGATGTGGAATTGGTGGCGATTTCCAGTGCCAGATTATCCAGCGCACAATCCACTGCCGATCTCTTTAATATCCCGAATGTCTATGATGACTGGGAAAAAATGCTGGCGGAACATGAATTCGATTTGGTCTGCATTGCCACGCCGACTATCCACCATGCACCTATGACACTGACGGCACTCAAAGCGGGCGCGCATGTCCTCTGTGAAAAACCAATGGCGATGAACACAGATGAATCCGCAAAGATGCTCGAAACAGCCGAATCGCTTAATAAAGTGCATATCATCGGGCATGAACTCCGCTTCAATCCCAACCGTCGCAAAATTAAGGAACTCATCGAAGCAGGGGCAATCGGGGATATACGCCATATCAATATCGAGAATATCACTGCCTCAATGGGGGACCCTGCCTCGCGTGTCGAAGGGGATTGGTGGTCACTCGAAAGTATGGGCGGGGGACGACTGGGCGCGAATGGTTCGCATCAAATTGACCTAATTCGCTTTTGGCTGGGCGATATTGGCGCGATAAGTGGTCAGGTTCGCACACTGGTTCCTAATCGCATTGGCAAAGATACCGGCAATGCATGGCAAGCCACCGCCGATGACCAGAGCAACTTCACAGCAGAAATGGTCAATGGTGCAGTGGTAACTGTTTTCATGAGTGGGGCGGCACGACATAGCATCGGCAATCACTCGCAGATATTTGGCAGTGAAGGCACAATCTTGCTCGCCGACAAGGATGAGAAACTTCTCGTCGCCAAAGCAGGCGAAGCGTATGTCGATATGAGCATCCACGACCCCAACTCGGACATTTCCAGCGTCAATGCTGGAATCTGGAATGTGTCCTTTGTCGCACTCATGGATGAGCTGACATCCGCCATTCGTGAAGGACGTAAGCTGTCATGGGGTGCGACCTTTGAAGACGGACATCAATGCCAACTGGCGATGGATGCCATCCGTCAGAGTTCCAAAGAACGCCGATGGATTAACTTATCCTAAATTATCCAAACTCATGTGTCATAAGGGTGGACAGCTGTCCACCTCTGACAATAACTAATCACTAAAGACTAACAACAAAAAACTATGAACTACGACAAACATTTCTCCAACCGCGCGCATCGCCTGATGGGTTCACTCGGCAAACAAACGTCTGTACCCATTGAAGGACTTATCAATCTTGGGAGTGGCACACCCGACTTTCTCCCACCCCAATACGTCCTTGATGCCATGCAAGAGGCTCTATCTGTGGGGAAGATTCAATACACTACATGGACAGGCATTCCCGAATTGCGCCATGCCATTGCCAAGAAATTGCAAGAGGAAAATAACATCACCGTCAATCCAGATGGCGAGATTCTGGTGACTTCGGGCGCACAAGAAGCCCTTATGGTCACGCTGATGACGCTCATGGATGAGGGCGATAACATGGTGACTCATTCGCCCCATTATGATGAATACTCGCGGGATGCGATGATTTTAGGCGGAGAACTCATACCCGTTCCAACAACGCCTGAATCCAACTTTACGATTGATTTCGCTGACCTTGAATCCGCCATCACAGACCATACCAAAGGCATCATCGTGGTTACACCCAACAATCCCACAGGCACGGTCTTACCAGAATCGACCCTGCGAGACATCGCTGATCTTGCCAAGTCACGGGATTTGATGGTCGTTTCGGATGAAATCTACGAATACTATGTCTTTGATGACCATTGTCATGTGAGTATGGCATCTCTCCCAGGTATGGCTGACCGCACGATTACGATTAACAGCTTCTCTAAGTCGTTTGGGATGACAGGCTTGCGCTTGGGGTATATCGCCGCTAAAGCACCGATTATTGAGGCGATGTTACCTTTCCACCATGCGATGATGGTCTGTGCCAATGCGGTGGCGCAGCAAGGTGGGGTGGCAGTCTTGTCTGAGTCGCGCGACTGGTTCAAAGCACAACTGGCTGAGTATGATCGTCGCCGTCATTTGTGGATGCAGACTCTGGATGACATCAGCTTGCCCTATAGCGAACCGCAGGGCGCATACTACATCTTCATCGACATCCGACCCACGGGTTTGACGAGCAAGCAGTTTGTGATGAAGGCACGCGAAGAAGCACGGCTTATATTCCAACCCGGCACGATTGGCGGTGGGGCAGGAGAAGGCTTTATTCGGGGTGCATTGACAAAAGGCTCACCCGAATTTGAAGAAGGTCTAGCGCGATTCAAGAGCTTGGTGGGCGGGCTGTTGTCATCATAAGGTGCTGATTTTCCTAACGTATTCTCAACCAATATCCAACATTAACGTGCCAAAGTGGTAAACTTCTAACCCTAAACCAACTGAAAATATGTTGATTCCTAACAAAACTGTTGGACAAAAATGTCAGAAATACTCGGAAACGACTTGAAGCACCCCAAGATTTACCGTTTTACGCCGTTTTGCGCCATTTCATGCCAATACAAACTTTCGAGAATCAACTTATCACGAGTAATAACACACGTGAATCAACATTGATGAGAGAATCAACCTAATGAGAAAAAACGGATAAATAATCATGAGCGAATTGAATGGAAAAACGGCGATTGTCACGGGTGCTGGACAGGGATTGGGATTGGCGATTGCCACAGCCTTCGCACGCGAGGATATGCGGGTTGTGATGATGGACATCAATGGTGACACGTTGAGCGAAGCCTCTGAGTCGATTGATGGAGAGACGCTTCCGATACAAGTGGATTTGTCTCAAGTTGAACCGACGCAGCGCGCCATTCGGCAAGCATTGGAGCAAGCTGGGACACCGCATGTCCTTGTGCATAATGCGGCGATATTGAATCCACGTCCTATATTGGAGGTGACATTGGACGAGTGGAATCGGACGGTGAATGTGGGGATACAGGCTGGCTTTTTGTTATCGCAAGCGGTGTGGCAAGGGATGACAGATGCAGGTGGGGGAAGTATTGTCTTTGTGTCGTCTCAATCTGGCATCAAAGGCTTTGTTGATGAAACGGCGTATTGCACCGCGAAGCATGGACTTGAAGGCTTAATGAAGTGCTTGGCGATGGAAGGGGAGGCGAGGAATATCAAGGTGAACACGATTACCCCCGGCATGTATATGCACACACCCATGTCTGAGCAGAATTATCCCGATGAACTCAAGCAGAAGTGGGTTGACCCCATTGAATTGACTCCGGCATTTGTGTATCTTGCTAAACTGCCCCCAACGACAGGTGAGCGATTGAATGCGTGGGACTTATCCGAAGAAATTCGTTCAGGAGTGTGAGTCATGCAAGATATTTTTGATTATATTGATGCGAATGCGGATGAATACATTGCTGATTTACAGACCTTAGTCCGACAGCCCAGCATTTCTGCACAGGGAATCGGCTTGCGGGAGTGTGCGGAATTAGTGCTGAATATGATGCACCGCGACGGCTTGGATGCGACCTTGCATGAGTTGGCGGGCGGTCCTCCCGTGATTACAGGGCATATCACGACTTCTCAATCTGAGCGCACAATGTTGTGCTATTCGCATTATGATGTTCAGCCACCCGAACCACTGGATGCTTGGAGCTATGGCGGCCCTTGGTCAGCAGAAATTGTCGATGGAGTCATGTATGGGCGAGGCACAACGGACAATAAGAGTGGGGTGTTGGCATTTAACAAAGCCGCAAAAGCCTTCTTACAAGTCCGTGGTGAATTACCTGTTAATCTCAAATTTATTATCGAAGGCGAAGAAGAGATTGGTAGTGTGCATCTGGGTCCGTGGGTGGAGGAAAACACAGCCTTGCTAGAAGCCGATGGGATGCATTGCTTGGATGGACCGAATGACGCTACTACGGATGTTCCCGACGTTGATCTTGGGCTAAAGTCTGTATTATTTGCTGAATTTATCTCACGGGGTGCGAACCGAGACATTCATTCCCTCAATTTCCCGTTGCTACCTGCGCCGATTTGGGACCTCATCCGTGCCTTGAACTCTATTATGGATGAGGATCGTCGGATTTTGATTGAGGGTTGGTACGATGGACTCTATGAACTGCTGGATGAAGATTATGAGATTTTGAATGACAAGCTGAGTCGGATCAATCTGGATGAAATGAAGCGCGAATGGGGCATCGACGAGTTTGCTTTGGGACGCGATGGACTGGATGCGATAATTGCACGGAATTATGAACCCACTGCCAATATCGCGGGTATAGTCGGTGGTTATACAGGGCAAGGTTCTAAGACGATTGTTCCCAATGAGGCACGAGCAAAAATGGACTTTCGTTTACCGCCAAACTTGAATCCGCAACAAGCGATGGACAAGTTGCAGAATCATCTGAAGCAACAGGGTTTTGATAACATCGAGGTTCGTTTTGAAGCAACGGCTGAACCCCCGTATAAAATATCGGTTAAAGAGCCGATGGCACAAGCGGTTATTGCGGCGGCGAACAAAATTTTTGGCAAAGCGCCGATTGTCAATGGGGTGTCGGCAGAAGGCACGATATTAAAACACGTGTGGATACCCTGTGTACTCACAGGATTTGCGAATCCGGGCGCAAATCTCCATGCCCCCGATGAAAATATCAGCGTTGAGCATTATACCCGGGGTATCAAGTATGCCGCACAGATTATGTATGAATTCGGACAGGAACACCGTCCTATGCCTGATAGCTAGGGGCTTCTGCGGTCAACAGTGGCACTATCCACTGAAAATGCACTTCAGACAAACGAATTATGGATAGACCAAGAATCAAATGACTTCCACATACAGGTTTGACCCTTAAAGTGACTTTTGACCTCACTGTAGATGACAAAATACATGAGATTCTTTTGCTGACTAGCATTATGATAACTCCTCTTCAAACCTATCAGAGGTTAAGGAGTATTTTCGTATGCCGATCCTTATTATCATTGGTGGAATAGTCGTCTTCGGTTTGGTTATTGCCATTAGCCATAATCGTTTCCATCAGATGGGTAATACCGAAATCGAAGCGATTTTTCAACACGACACAAACCAAGCGGTAACTACTTTTTCATATGATGATTTAGAACATCTGCCAGAGCCAGTACAAAAGTATTTAAAACGGAGCCTTAAAGCGGGGCAACCATACGCTAACCGTGTGCGCCTGAAACAGTCCGGCGGTATGCGGTTGTCACCTGACCAACCTTGGAAACCATTTACAGCAGAACAGTATTTTAATGTGAATCCGCCCGCGTTCATCTGGCGCGCAAAGCTACAGTTTTTACCGTTGATCTGGGTGTCAGCGCGTGACAAATATGTTCATCAGTTTGGTAATATGCTGATCAAAATCCTCACGACCCTACCTGTGGCAGATGCCAAAGGGCCCAAGGTAACATCAGCCGCATTAATTCGCTTTGTTGCTGAGATGATTTGGTTTCCAACTGCGCTGGTCAATGCCAATTACCTACAATGGGAAGCTGTGAATGCAACCTCGGCGATTGCTAAAGTCAATGACGATGGGGTAGAAGCTACCGTCACATTTGTCTTTGATGAAGTAGGCGACATTATCAAAGTATCGTCCGACCGATACCTCAACGCAGATGATGAGTATCCTACCAAGTGGTGTGGGCGAATCAGACAATATGGAGAATTCAATGGTGTGCGTATTCCATCGAAAGTGGAAGTCGGCTGGGAGTTAGAGACCGGGTATTTTGCTTACTGGCGAGGAAACATTACGGACATTGAGTTCAATGTTGGGACACGTTACTAATTTTTGGCAAAATCGGATGAGAAGGATTGTGACTTGAGAACCCAGACTAGCCAGAGTGCCAAGAGGCTGAACAGGGCAAATAAGGCAAAAAATGTGAGTTGGATGGGAGCCGCTGAACTGACGACGACGGGACTCTCTGGATGAAGCACAAGTTCAACACCAAGAACTGTGGTCAACATATATACAAAGGGCAGAGTATATAAAACACCCTTTAAGCGAATTGATTTAAGCCAATGTGTTGTCACCAACACAATCAACATCAATGCAATCAGTTGTGTTGTTGCTAACATGCGCGGTTCACTGAGAAAAACACCTCCCCAATTCACCCGTGCCGCGACCAAACTCAAGAGCGCGCCGCCTGTGAACATCAGGAATGATACCCGTGCGATAGCATGAGTCCATTGCAAAGCACCCTTGCTTGGTCGAAGGGCGACCCAAATTCCAAACAAAGCTGTGAGAAGAAAGCCTGCCATACCCGTCCAAATCATGGCGACATGCACGTACACAACTTTAATGCCTGTCCCCAGTGTTTTTTCCTCAGGAGCAATCACGATCAAGCCAGCCAAGATGAGCAACCAGATACAAAACAATCCGAATGCAAGTCGTGGGTTTGAGACCAAGCGATGACGCATGATATATTACTTCCACTGCTAAGCCATTACTCTTTGGGTATTATACAAAAAATCGTTCATTTACCCACGCGGAGATGTTTGATTTTATCCTCTGCTTGTCATTTGGGTTTGTCAGTTAGCCTGAGTTTCAGAATAGAGCAAACAAGATAAGTCTAAAACCAGAATCTAAAGGTCGCAAAGTGTGACAAAAGATTATTTTGATGCACTTTGGGGTTTTGGTGATTGTGTCTGTGAGCCAGTCAAGGATACATTGAAATAGTGGACATGCCAGTAATAATCGGCATGCCCATTTCATGATTTACGATCTTAGTTTTACTCGATGAAGCCTTGGGCAGTTGCTTCTTCAATATATGCCTCTGCCGCCATGTCCAGTGCCTCCTGTGGTGTTAAATCGCCTGTACCAACTAGCGGTAGGAATTCGCCGAGCTTCGTAATGACGATATTGACCGCAGGATTTTTGTCGTAATTGCCGATACCTTCAGCAATGGTTGTATTCGCGGCAGGCAGGTAGGGACCCCCAAATTCTGCGGAGGAAGTGCGAGTTGGAGACCCAACAGCGGCGGCACGTTGTTGACTTTCGGCATCAATGGCTTCCATGATGACGCGGAAGACGATATCGGGATCAACAGTGCTTGTTGCTGGAATAAAATAGAAATCATTCCACGCAGAACCCGCCCTTGGACCATCTTCTGTCGCGCGTGGTGCAGGTGCGTAGGCAATCAAATCAAGCAATTCGGGTGCTGTGCGTTCAGGGTCTGTCATGTTCGCGGCACGACTTGCCCAGATTTTCGTCGATGGGATTGTGCCGATTTGCAATCCAACTTCTGCTTCATTGAGACCGAAGGTGAACCCGACCTCGCCAACGCATGCTTCTGCGACTTGAAGCATCAGTTCGAGAGCCTGTAAGCCTTCGTCACCGTTGAATATCGGCAGGTTATTTTCGTCTAGGTAATCACCACCCAATGCGCGCAAGACCATGAAGAATTCAAGTTCCCAACCGCGGGGACGGGAGAGGTCAATGTAGAAAGGCATATCCCAATCCCGGTTGTCAATGCCGATGGTGTTACACAGATTCACGACATCTTCGTATGTTTCAGGTGGTTCAAGTCCGAGTTCTTCAAAGACATCGCTACGGTAAATTGTGTGGAGCGTATTGCTTACGATGGGAATACCGTAAATGTTGCCTTCAAAAGTACCAACTTCCCAGACGGTATCTGGGATGTCGCCCAGATCGTACTCGTCCCAGTATTGTTCGACCAGATCATTGAGGGGCAATAACCAGCCTTGTCCGCCCCAATCACCCACTTCGCCGTTTGCGCCGTGTACAATCTGGAAGGGTGAGTCCGCACCCGTTGATAGTGCCAGACGCACCTGTTCCTGTGCATCAGTCGATGCCAGTAAATTGGTATTCACAATCAGATTTTCCACCTCGTTGCAGGCTTGGAGTTCTTCTGCGTAAAAATCTGTGATTGCAAATGACCAACCGATCATATTTACCTCAGTCCGTTCAGTCGGTGCCTCAAGGTTGCAACTGGCTTCGTCCTGTGCGATTGTCGGAATGCTGATGACAATCGCAAGTAACAGTATAAAAATTAACAATTTTTTCATGGTTCTATCCTTTGACTATGTAAATGTTTTAAAAAGGCTTGCTCCTTATGAGCAATACCACCTTTTCCAGTTTATTTGGACACAGTGTCCGTGTAAAAATGCTTCCGAAATCGATTTCGATAATTGGCAAAAAAACTAATCTAGCTCCTAGTTTTTGGTGACGCTGTCGAATCCCTGACAATCAATTGAACGGGTAAGATGTGTTGTATGGCTTTTTGTTCTGCATCATCGATTAAGGACAATAACGATTCGACTGCAATTCGTCCTAAGTCAGGCATCGGCTGGCGAACGGTTGTTAACGCTGGGCTTGTTAGACCGGATGATAGAATGCCATCATACCCGACCAATGATAAATCCTCTGGGACGCGAATGCCTTGTTCACGACAGAGCTTCAAGATCTGAGCCGCCAGCGGGTCTGTAAAACTGAGAATTGCAGTCGGCGGGTTGGTCATATTGATGAAGGTTGACAATGCGTCTGTCGCGTGATCGGGGTCACTGGAGTCTGTCGGGACAATCAAGGAATCATCGATTGGAATATCATGCGTTTGTAGGGCAGCACAATAGCCGGAAACCCGATCTGAATTGGTTTCAAAGACTTCTGGGCGACCAATGTAACCGATACGTCTGTGTCCTAGTTCGATGAGATGCTCTGTTAGCAATTTCGCGCCTGCAAAATGATCGGTTGTGACAAACGAAATGTCTGGGTGCGGCACACGACGCGGAAGCATCACGCAGGGCATATTCCAAGACTTCATCATTTCTGCCAATTGATAGGTCTCATCAAAATGGGGGGGCCAGAGCAAAAGCAGACCATCCACCTCCCGCGAACCGCACAGATGATTAATTTTTGTCAGGTTTCCCGCTAAATCCGTATACAGAATGAGGTTGTAGGATGCCTGTTCTGCCGCTGTCGCCATGCCGGGAATTAGCTCTGCGAGGAAGTCGGTGACTCGATGAATCGGATAGTTGACCACGAGTCCGATCTTGTCTGTCCGTTGCCGACGTAAATTACGTGCTGTCGCACTCGGCGTGTAAGCAAATTCTTGCGCCGCCTTCAAAACCCGTTCGCGCGTTTTCGTCGCAACATCAAAGCGATTGTTGAGTGCTTTGGAAACTGTTGACGGCGATAATCCTAATTTTTGTGAGAGTTCGTCTATCGTGATTGGCATAAATACAAATAATACTATTTTCTCGAAATCGATTTCGAACCTTGTCATAAAACATAATCGAATTTGTGAGACCTGTCAAGCAGGGATGACAATCGTCATATTCTGATAGATGGCGGATATGATGGATTATATGAACATCTAGAAGTAATTATTGATAAACTGAGTTGTATCCATTTAGATGACAGAAGCAAGACGGTAGGGGAAGGGGTTTGTGAGACTACGCCGCAAGACTTAGCGGATGGGACGCATTTTAAGGTCGGGGTTTTCCTGCTCGATAGCGAGCAAGCGATTGTATTTTGCCAATCGTTCTGACTGTGTGATGGAGCCGACCTTAATAAAATCTGCCGACCAACCAACCGCTAAATCTGCTAACCAATTATCCTCTGTTTCTCCACTCCGCGCGCTGATCACTACCTTCCAATTGGCTGAGCGAGCTAAGTTATTCGAGGAAGCTGATTCAGTCAACGTACCGATTTGGTTTACCTTGAGCAATAACGCATTGCTTGCTTGTTGTTGGATCGCCCGTTGAATGCGTTGTACATTTGTGCAGAGCAGGTCATCTCCTAACACAAGGGTTGCAGGTGGAATCTGTTGTAAGAGATGTTGCCATGCTTCCCAGTCGTCTTCTGCTAAGCCATCTTCGACACTATAAATGGCATATTTGTCTACCCAACTTAAGATTTGTTGAATCATTCCATCAGCGGTCAGACGATTGTCACCTAAGTTGTAGGTGCCCTGATCGAAAAAATGGGTAGCGGCGACATCAACAGTGAGGACGACATCTTGGCGCGGACGATAACCCGCTTTCTCAATCGCTTGAATCGCTAATTGGAACATGGACTCAACATCTGCAAATGGAGGTGCAAGACCTCCTTCATCGGCGGTCAAGGGACGCGCATCATATTGTTGGGTAACAAGATCGGCTGCAGTGTAATAAACATCGAAGGTTATTTGCAGGAGTTGGTCGATACTTGTCGCCACAGTTGGTAATACTTGAATATCCTGAATCTCAATCTGCCCACCAGCATGTTTGCCACCACTGAATAGATTAATCATGGGGCGAGGCAAATGCAGTAGGTCATTGTTGATCAGTGTTGCAAAATATTGGTACAAGGGTATGTTTTGTTCTTGCGCCAGGGCTTTCGCGTAGGCAAGTGAGACACTCAAAATTGCATTTGCTCCTAACTTTGATTTATTTGCTGTCCCGTCAACGTAGATTAACATCTCATCGAGTTCCGATTGAGACTGGAAGGTGCGCGATTGAAGAGCTTGCGCGATAGATTGATTAACATTCCAGACAGCTTTTCGGCAACCTAAGCCACGATACCGATTTGGGTCACCGTCTCTTAATTCAAGTGCTTCCGCAGAGCCTGTCGAGGCTCCCGACGGCACAGACACCACGCCTTGCGCCCCGGATTCGAGCTGGAGCTTGCACTGAATGGTCGGACGACCACGACTGTCTAAGATTTCCATAGCATGAATCGATTTAATCGGAGTCATCTTGTTCTAACATCGTAATGAAATAGTCAATCAGAGCAGGCACGGTTGAAAACAATGTCTCTTGTATCGCTTGGATGACAATGCGCTGTTGCCTATCGCGCTGTTGTTGAGAAAAATATTCTAATGGTGAACGTCCTGCTACCCTTGCCAAAAGACAGGCTATGGTATGCCGAACCGCCCGCTCAGGTAACTCCGATTTCCATGGCATATCTTCAACTGCCTGCCAATAAGTTTGCCAATAGTGTTGGGACGCGTGAGCATATTGCTGACGTTTATCTGGTAGGTAATGGGCTTTGCTGAGCAGATGTGTTATTGAGAAACCGATATCAAAGGCGGGGTCGCCCCAGTGGATCACTTCATAATCCAGCAGAATGAGTTGGTTGTTGTATATGAGTACATTTTTCGGGCTGTAATCTCCATGCACGAGGGTGATGCGCTGTAAGCGTGTATCAGCAATGAGTTGCTCAAGAAAATCTGATGCATCAGCAAGTTGATTAGCAGTAAATTGATAGTAGGGTTCAAGGCGTAAGGTTTCAAAAAAATTGTACTCAGAAAAAAGAGAAACCAGTTCGGCATGTCGTCTATAAGCGTTGGTATGAATAGCGGCAAGCACATGCCCAAACGCTTCGACATGATCGAGAACTAATTGTCCATCTAATAATAAAGTTTTCCAGTTGGCGTGGGGTCGTCGAATAGCCTGCATTCCTAAAATATGATGGGTTTTGTCCTCAAACATGAGTGAGGGTACTGTATTGGGCGGAGTCAATTCGGCACACCAGCGTAAACCCAGTGCTTCTTGAAGGATGCGAGTGGGTGAGCTAAACCAATCAACCTGCACCCGCAATTTTTCGAGCGCTTGTTTGACGACCCATGCTTCACCATTAGCAAATCGGACCACAACCGCACGATTGGATACACCGCCACTCAGTTTGTCGACAGAAGCAACCGTGTCTGGCAGATCATATTCACTATCCAAGAGGTACTGTTCTAATATTCCCGCTTGTTCGATGTCGAGTATCTTTTGCATTGCCATTTGCTTCATTTGCGACTGGGCAGTTGAGTAATGTTTTTGATGATATATCCTGAGTGGTCAATCACCAAGCGTCGTTATGCTTCTTGGTCTACTGAAATGACGATAAACACATCAATCTCAAAGTCCGCAACGGGTTTGCTAAGTGCTTTGACTATCTCACCTAGTCGAAGGTGACAACATCTATATGAAGTGTAATCCTTTTGTCCTCTGTTACGTTTCTTGAGAAGAGAATGTCTTGTCGTTGTTTGGTGCGTTGCCTTTGAGATACGCGAGAATTTGACGTACCCGATGTTGGCTTTCGGGAGCTAGTGCGAGAGTCACGCCAAAGACGATGAGGACATTGGTCAGGAAGAAGAAGAGGGCTTCTTCAATTGGCAGAATCCCGCCGAGGAGGATACCAATGGACTGTGCGGGATCAATCGTCCAGATGCCTAGTTCGATGGCATAGGCATCTGCCAGACTGAGAAAGATGGTGAGCGAGGCAATTGCGGAGAAGACGAGCTTCCAATTCTTGCGAAGAATGTCTGCGCCGAAGCCGACTTGAAGCATGATCGGGGGCAATGCCCAAATTAATTCTAAGCCCATGTAGTTGGTTCGGTCGATAGGTGAGACTAGCAGTGCAATAGATATGAACCAGATAACGGCAATACCTAAGGTAACTTTCACCCGAAAGCTGGAATCATTCACAGTGTTGTCATTTTGTGTATAACTAGTCGCAAAGCGGGAGAATGCAATCAACCATAGCCCACCTAGAATGGGTTGTAGGACAAAGAAGGTGTACTCTTCAATGGGGACATAGCCAATCGTGATTCCGGTGACTTTGGTCACGTCGTACCACCACACAGAGGTTGCAACTAAGTAATTGTCCCACGGTGTTGTCCATGTGACAGCAAGAACGACATGGAGCAGAATGACGAGCAAGGCATCCCGCGCGCGTAGTGGAACTTGTTGATGATTGAATTGTCTCCAGAGATAAGCCAATAATATGCCAATGGGCAGGACAAGAAACACCGCGAGAAAGCCGTAATAGGTCATCCGGTCTTACTTTCTACTGATATTGCGCCACCAGATTTGGGCTAAACGGGGGAGCATCTTAGATTTGCGGACATAGGAACGTCGGGTGAAGACATTATAATCATGGGCTTCGATGTCGGACAAAATGGCTTGATAAAGTTCGGCGGCGGCAGTGACGGCAAAGCGTCCGTCGGCATTGAGATAGCGAATCCCTGCTAGTGATTCGGCGTAGAGTTTGCGATTGCGGGCTATTTGGAAACGCATGAACTCGCGCCAATCGTTCGAAATCGTGCCTTCAGATAAATCATTTTCAGTAATGTTGAAATCTGCTAATTCTTGTTGGGGCAGATAGACTCGTCCTCTTTGCCAATCTTCACCGACATCGCGCAAGATATTGGTCATTTGTAGGGCAATGCCCAACTTCAGTGCATAGGGAACTGCCTCTAGGTCGCTAAAGCCCGTGATATGCATTGACATCAAGCCAACCGTCGAAGCAACCCCATAGGAGTATTCTGCTAGTTCATCGAAAGAGTGATAGCGATTGCGTCGTAAATCGAGAGCAACTCCGTCGATCAATTGTCTAAGATAGGAGGTGGGAATTTTATACCGTGCTGAGGCATCTGCCCATGCAAGAATAACCGGATGATGGTGATTTGACTTGCGTTTGCTGAGTCGATCGAACCACTCTTCTAGGTTGGTCTTTGGGTCTTCTGTTGAGTCGGCTTGATCGACAATATCATCGGTGATGCGACTGACGGCGTAGAGGGCATGGACGGCGCGTCGCTTGGGCTTGGGTAAAAAGCGCGAGGCTAAGTAAAAGGTCCGACTATAATGCTTAGTGATATGCTTACAGTGATCGTAGGCTTTATCTAGCAAGGAATCCACTGATTGGAGTGGTAAGCGAATGTCTGCTTCTAGGAGCGGGGCTTTCGCCCATGACAAGAGAGTCTGCTCCCAACTGTGCAAATAGGTGGTCATACTGCCTCTTTCTGCGACGCGGAACCAATAAGGTTCTCAACAATAATGGCGGAGGATAAGACCCCCGGTAAGCCTGCGCCGGGATGTGTGCCGGCTCCGACAAAGTACAAGTTGCTAAATTCTTCTGAACGGTTGTGCGGTCTAAACCATGCGGATTGAAGTAGGGTAGGCTGGAAGGAAAATGCTGAGCCTTTGTAACTGTTTAAGGTGTTCTGGAAGTGTAGTGGGTCAATATAGTGTTCTGCAATGATGTTGTCTTGCAAATCGGGCAGGTATTCATCTTCGAGGAATTGCATGATGGCATCACGGTACACTTGCGCTTGTGTTGTCCAATCGATCCCTGAATCGAGATGGGGGACGGGTGATAAGACATAGAAGTTTTCACAACCGTCGGGTGCAATGGAAGGGTCCGTGAAGGAGGGGACATGCAGGTACAAGGAGAAGTCATCCGATAGTTTCTTCTGATTGAAGATGTCGGATAGGAGTCCTTTATAGCGTTTTCCTAGAATGATGTTGTGGTGTTTGAGGTTGGAATCTCGATAGCGTTTCTTGGTCCCGAAATAGATAACGAAGAGGGACATGCTGTATTTCATGCTGTCGATTTTTCGGTCTGAGTATTTTTTGCGGAATTTCGAGTCAATTAGATTTTTGTAGGTGAAGGCGACATCGGCATTGGAGACAACTGCGTCGGCAGGATGCAGTGTGCCATCTTCTGTTCGTACACCTGTTACCCGTCTCACATTGTTGGGGTCAACCTTAATTTCCTCGACTCCCGCGTTGAGATGTACTGTTCCGCCTAATTCGGTAAAGAGTCGGGTCATCCCTTCGACGATTGCGCCTGTGCCTCCCATGGCATAGTGGATGCCCCATTCGCGCTCCAGATAGTGAATCATGGCGTAAATTGAGGGCGAGTCGAATGGATTGCCCCCGATGAGGAGCGGATGGAAGGAGAAACAGCGTCGAAGAAAGTCATCTTTTACATATTTGGAGACATAGCCATAGACGCTCCGATAGGATTGCATTTTGATGAGGTCGGGTGCGACACGGAGCATATCGGAGAATTTAAGAAAGGGTTTATCGGCGAGTTCAATGAATCCTTTTTCAAAGATTTTTTGGGTGGTGGACATAAACTCTTGATAACCTTGACGATCATCAGGGTTCCATTTGCCAATTTGGTCTAGGATGAACGATTCGTCACCGTTGTAATCGAAGTGCTTGCCCGTATGATCGAAGATGCGATAGAAAGGATCAACAGGTACTAGGTCGAAGTAATCTTCGCGTCGTCTGCCGACCGCTTCAAAAAGGTCATCGAACATGAAAGGGGCGGTGATGACAGTGGGACCGCCATCGAACTTGAAGCCGTTTTGTTCATAGACATAAGCTCTGCCACCGACTTTATCCCGCTTCTCAAATATCTCCACATCGTGACCAAGTCCGGCTAGGCGTATCGCCGCGCCAAGCCCCCCAAAGCCACTGCCAATGACTGCTATCCGCATGATGTCCCATCTCCTAGTGCAACGCATTCCGCAAGAATAGCCACGTGATTGCATTTCTAAACGTTAATCGGGGTTTTCTCACAAGATGCTTAGAAAGTATTCGCTTTATTTTTGGTATTTGCTCATACAATTCAGGATAGCTGTTACGACGTGAGATATTAATGAAATAAGGATAAGTAATTGATGAATTTATCCATCTTGCGCCTCAAGGACTGTTTGGAACGTGATGGTCATTGAAGCTCTCCTTTTTATCGTCTTAGGGTATGTGCTTGGCTCTATTCCATGGTCGGTTTGGCTTAGCCGATGGATTGCCAAGACAGACCCCCGCGCACACGGTGACGGCAATCCCGGTGCGGCGAATGCCTATCGGGTGGCGGGCAAGCAAGTAGGGACGTGGGTTGTGATATTGGATTTCCTCAAAGGGTTTATTCCAGTATTCATCGCTACGTGGGGGTTCAATTTCACAGGTGATGTCCTATTTTGGATTGCGCTGATGCCTTTGGTGGGACATGCATTTTCCGTCTTCCTACGCTTTCGTGGGGGGCGGGGCATTGTCGCCTTATTTGGTGTATGGGCTGGCTTAACTTTGTATGAGATTCCGTTGTTGTTGGGAATGATTGCGTTTTTATCTGTTCCGATTATTAAGAATGATGAAAAACGGACGTTGTTATTGCCTGTCGGTTTGATTGTTTATCTCATCTTGACCGCGAAGCCTGTTTGGATGGTGGTATTGGCGGTGGTGTATCTGCTGATTGTTGTGGCTAAAGTAAGCCAATATTATCGTGTACAGGTGATACCTCAATCTGTATCTCCGGGTGAACAACGATGATCGGATCAAATTGGCTAGAAGTGCTGATGTCTGTTGTCGTTGGATTCATTCATCTGACGACTCTGAGTTTATTATTTGGTTTGAGCATTCGGGTTGTTCGTAATGTCATCTTTTTAAGACGGGTAGAACGGGCGAGTCTGCGTCAGGAGGATATGCCCTTTGTTAGTGTGTTGATTCCGGCACGGAACGAGGGGAAAACGATTCGGCAGTGTGTCGAATCGCTGGTCGCGCAGGACTATCCGAATTACGAGATAGTAGTGCTGGACGATCAATCGGACGATGATACTTTGGTGCAATTGGAAGCTCTGGCGATAAGGCATCCTATCCGCATTATTCGTGGAACAGAGCATCCACCTGCGGGATGGAATGGGAAGAATTATGCCTGTTTGCGTCTGGCTAAGGAGGCGCGGGGCGATTGGTTGCTCTTCACAGATGCCGATACGGTACATTCACCTGCGAGTATTCGGCGCGGTGTTCAGCAAGCGTCTCATCTTCGGGTGGATTTATTGAGTGCAATGCCGTTCCAGAAAACCGGTGGCTGGAGTGAGCATTTGATGATTCCATTTATTATGGAGTTTTTACCCCTTATTGGTGTCGATTTCCAGATGATGTGGCGTGGAAAAGGGCGGGATGCGATTGCGAATGGACAATACATGCTGATGCGTCGTGAAGCCTATGACGCAACGGGACGACATCAAGCGATTGCTAGACAATTGGTCGATGATTTTGCACTGGCGAGTCATTTTCGACATCATGGGTGGCGTATCGCGTTTGTCGCTGGGAGTCGGATGTTGTCTTGCCGAATGTATGATAACGCGCGAGATGTGTGGCGGGGGTTTTCTAAGAATATTTTGTTGTCTTTGCAAACGACTCGTGCGTGGAGTTTGGGCGCGAGTCTCGGATTTGCGTGGGGATTTATCTGCCTCTTCGTTCTTCCCTTTTTCTTGTTTCTGACACAAATCACGCTAGCGTTGAGTATCCTCGAAATTGTGTGGCTGTTCAGCTTACGCTGGCTTGTTGGGTGGGTGACGAGGCGACCTGTGTGGGAGTCGTTCTTGACAGTTTTTTCTGCTTTGGGGGTGATGATATTAGGATTGAATGCGTTGATATCAAAAGCGCGGAACCGTCGCATTGTCTGGAAAGGGCGTGCGTATCCCATCTACGATTAAGATTTTGGGGTGACAATCGTGCGGACTCCGGGGGCGGGTTCGAGCGTGGCTCCCATTTTCATTCTTACGGTATGATTCGTAAAGGTCATTGTGAAGCGTTGAAAGAGTCTCGCTAGGATAACTTTGGATTCCACCAAAGCAAAACCTGCGCCAATGCAGTTGCGAGGTCCGCCACCAAAGGGTAGATAGGCATAGGGCGGGATTTTACGTTTGTTCTCCGCGCTAAAGCGGGTTGGGTCAAAGTCGTACGGAGAATGCCACATTGTAGGATCATGGTGGGTGAGGTAAATGGAATACATGACGCGCACGCCTGCGGGAAGCAGGTAATCTTTGTAGGGAATATCCTCCGTAACCATGCGTGAGCCAAGATGAATCGGCGGATACATCCGCAGAGCTTCGTCAATGACTTGTCCAAGATAGTTTAAGTATTTGATATTGTCGATGGTAGGCGGATTATCGCCTAGCACTTCCTGAACCTCTTGTTCGACACGTTGGAGGTGCAGTGGGTGATTGGTCAGCAGATAGATAGCCCATGTTAAGAGGGCAGTGCTGGTGTCGTGACCCGCGATGAGCATGGTGAGCAGTTGATCGCGGATGAGGTCATCATCCATACCAGATGTGATTAAGAGACCGAGTAAATCTTGAGGCGTTTCTTCTAAGGTGTCGCGTCGAATCCGAATCATCTGATAGAGATAGTCGTCCATTTGCTGGAGTCGTCTCGTGTATCCCCAGCGAGGCAGTCGCTTGGAAAATAGCCATAATCCCGGCGAGATGTAAGCGATAGATTTGACGACGGGTTGCCAGAGATGGGCTAAATCAGGCGCGACATCGACTTTGAATAAGGTCTCTGTGAGTATCATCAGCGCGATTTTCCGCATTTCCACCAGCATATCGGTTGCTTGATTGGGAAGCCATTGGTCGGCGACCCAATCGGTGGCTTGGCACATCATATCGACATATTGTGACAAGGCGTGGCGATGAAGGGGCGCATTCATGTTTTTACGGAGAGAGTCGTGGAAGTCGCCATCTGTGACGAGAACGCCGAGTCGAAGGAGAGTGGTCACAGGGTCGGATTCGTTACGCCAATTGAATTTGTCTCGCGCAGTGACGAGTACGAATCGGCTGGCTTCGGGTCCAGAGAGAACAATGGTATCAAACCCCGGTAATTTGACGCGGAAAATATCGCCGAGTTCTGTGTGAAACACGCGTAAAGCAGAGAGTAGGTTGCGGTGTTTGAGGAGGGCTTTTAGGGAGTTGAGCGAGGTCTGACTATCGGGTTCGGGGATGGGTTGATAGGGCATAGCGGTGGTGGAACCGTTCAATTGAGCCAAGTGATGTTCTGTATCTCAGCTTGGCATGATGGATTTATCATATGCGTTTAATCTTAACCCACTATCGTGTGCATACAATATCGACCTTGATTGACAACAACCCCTCATGGTATTGAAGGACTCCGCTTGTGAACATTGCTGTTAACGTGACGATTGATGCTTCGCCTGAGATAGTATTTGACTACTTTACCAATACAGACAAATTGACTCAGTGGCAAACCTTCCTAGCAGAAGCAGAGCAATTGGGAACGGGAACCGTTGGGGTAGGGTCTCGATTTCGGAATGTGCTACGTCATCCCGGCTTTGGCACTTCTGGCATTTTATCTTTGGAGTTAATTGGGAAGGTGTTGGCATTTGAACCCTTGAAGCATCTGCGTATTGAAACATCCTCCAATCTGGTGGATTTAATAGTCGATTATACATTTCATGGTGAGGCACATCAGACAGTGGTGAAACAAAATGCCAACTTTAAGATTAAAGGGCTCGTGTTGCGCCCCTTTGCCCACTTGCTTCATGACTTTGTACAGCAACAATTTCAGCAAGACTTTCAGCAATTGAAGGCATTGTGTGAGTCCAAGTGAGACTGTAAGTTCTCAGTTGCAGTACAATAGCAGTATGTTCCTTCTGTCGGTGATGGTTGAAAGTCAAAAAAATGCTATTTAGAAATCTATTCACATTTTTGATTCTACTCTTTGTCCCGCTATTGCTAACTGCCCAAGATGAACCTGCTACTTCGACCCCAATTCGGGTGGAGTTGGTGGAACGTGATGCGGGTGTTCCTTTGTCACTTGAAATCGCACCGGATGGACGGTTGTTTTATGTCTCGCGGACACGGGGGACGATTATGGTTAATCAGCTGGAACGGGATGCGGAAGGGCAGTTTTTACCCTCACAAGTGGTGCTGGATGGATTGCCAATCCCCATTGGTCAAGGCGATGGGGTATTAAGTTTGGCACTCGACCCCGACTTCGATGAGAATCACTATTTGTATGTGTACTACACGGTAATTGATGAAGAGGGGATTACGCAACAAGTGCCGATTGTGCGCTATACCGAAGTCGATGGGGTTGCAGTTGATGAAACGATGATTGTTGGTGATCTGCCTACGAATCCGAATCAACGTTTTCACTTTGGTGGGGCATTATCCTTTGGACCTGATGACAAGTTGTATCTGATGTATGGGGATATGGATGATGCGACCTCTGCACCAGACCTCACCATCGCAGGTGGGTCGATTCTGCGCTATAATGCTGACGGTTCGATCCCCGATGATAATCCATTCCCTGATTCGCCTATTTATAGTTTTGGACATCGCAATGGTTTTGGCATGGCTTGGTATCCAGAGACAGGCATCCTGTATGAATCGGAGAATGGGATGTTTTGTGATGATGAGTTGAATCGGATTGAAGCGGGTCAGGATTATGGCTGGGGTTCGGTTGAGGCAGAGACTTGCCCCTATCCGGATTCGCAGGGGGTGGCTCCGCTTTGGGAATGGAATCCGAGTATCGCGCCGACGGGGATGCTCTTCTATACGGGGGATGTGTTGCCCGACTTGAAGGGTCATTTGCTGATGTGTGCCTTCAACACAGGACTGATTTATCGCATCACCTTGAGCGAGGATGGCGAAGCGGTCACGGATGCGGTTGGCTTAGAATTGGGTGATTTGGGACCGTATTGTCAACTTGATTTAGCACAAGGGGCAGATGGGGCGTTATATACGGCGACGGCGAATTTTATCTTGCGAATTGGACCCTAATTCACAATGTTAGAAACGATGATGTAGGTTTATTGGCGATTAGCCCCTATAATTTGGCGGTGAGTTTAAGATTTTCTACCATTTATTGAACTTTCACGGAGACTGTCATGGCTGTTGAACATAAACGATTGGGACAACACGGTGTTCTTGTAAGCAACCTGTGTTTGGGAACGATGAACTTTGGCTGGCACACGTCGGAAGAAGATAGTTTTGCGATTATGGACCGTGCCTTGGAACTTGGCATTAACTTCTTCGATACGGCGGATGTCTATGGCTGGGCTGTCGAGCATGGACACACGGAAGAAATCATTGGCAAATGGCTGGCGCAAGGTGGTGGACGACGGGATGCGACGGTGCTGGCAACAAAGGTCTTTAATCCAGTGACACGCAAAGCCAATCTTGCTGAAGTCAATAGCGATGGCAGAAGTTTATCTGCCTATAAAATCCGCAAACACGCCGAAGGCAGTTTGTCACGGCTACAAACGGATTGGATTGATATTTATCAGATGCACCACATTGACCGTGACTGTCCGTGGGATGAGACATGGCAAGCCTTTGATAGTCTGGTGAAACAAGGCAAGGTGGTTTATGTGGGGTCGAGTAACTTTGCTGGCTGGGATATTGCAACGGCGTGTCAAGAAGCGTCTAAGCGTAGTATGACAGGCTTAGTGAGCGAACAGAGTATTTATCATCTGGACAATCGGATGGTCGAACTGGAAGTTATTCCTGCTTGTCGTCATTATGGACTGGGCTTGATTCCATGGAGTCCGCTGGGGGGTGGTCTGTT
>JANQRM010000565.1 GCA_028284565.1 Anaerolineae bacterium
TAGACCCACTCTTCCTGCAAATTCAACACCTCCCGCGAGGTGACGAGCAAATGTATATCGGGTGCAGATTGCAAAATTTCTGTGATGAGGTCGATGCCATTTATTAGGTGTTCAAAATTATCGAGGATGAGCAGAAGATGTTTATCACTCAAAAAGTCGAGCAGATGCGCTTGATAATCCCCAAACCAATAATTCGTATACCCCAATGCCTCAACAATTGCAGGCACAATCTGATGGACTTCTTTAATCGGTTGCAAGTTGACAAAAAAGACTCCATCCGTAAAAGTCTCGAGATGTTGCGATGCCACCGCCAATGCCAAGCGAGTCTTCCCAATACCGCCCATCCCCACCAAGGTCAACAATCGGCAGTGTTCTTCTGCTAAAGTCCTAGAGACAGCCTCAATGTCAGCCTCTCGTCCAATAAAGGATGTCAATTGTGAGGGTAAGTTATGACGAACCGGCGAATCATTATCTAAGGGACTCATATACTGAGCTTTAACTTGTCTTGGACGGTATGACGCGGAGCTACCAAGTTAAATTAAATGCGCGCTTGTATCAGTTTAGCCAAAATATGAGGGAAACAAAATAATCTATTTGCTATAGAAGGGAATTGCGAGGCAGGGTAGAGAGTATTTCTACCCTGTTTTGCATTTCTGAATCTAAGTTACTGCAAGGCAAGTTCCATGATATGTCGAGTCCGTTGTGCCATCGTCCGCATCACCGTTAGTGCAAACGTCGGTGTCTCATGCACCAAGAAGAGAAACTTTTGCTCATCCACTTTGGCGATTTTGCAATCGGTTTTTGCAAATGCAGAGGTCGTATGCGGATGATCATCAATCAACGACTTCTCACCAAAAATCCCCCCTTCAGTGACGATTTCTAACGTCTTACCAGCAAATTGCAGTTCGACTTCGCCTTCAATCACATAATAAAGTACATCATCTGGCGCACCGACGGTAAAAATGGTTTCATTAGGCGCATATGCTGTGTATTCGTCTGTGTCCTTAAAATAGGGAATATAGATAGTTGTGGACATAATCACTCCTCCCACACGTATCAATCAAAACGAAACCATAACTAGCGATGATAAAGTAAAGTTTATGAGAATGTAAAGGTTGTTGAGAAAAGAAATGGAGCAGGCACGAACTCCCACCCCTTGTGAGGTTCGATATTTAACCGAATTTTTCGGGATAGAGTTCGCGGGCAAGGGCTTCTTCTTGCGCGACCATTGTTTCAATCGCATCAATCCCCTTTTGCCAGAAGTTCGGGTCATTCAAATCTACACCCACCTTCGCCAGCAGATTATCCGGATAATCCGAATCCCCCGCGCTCAATAACTCGACATACTTCGGCGCGAAGCTCTCACCCTTTTCTTGGTAGGTCTTGTAGAGAGCCATCACCAGCAATTCACCAAATGAATAGGCATAAACATAACCCGGCGAGCTTAAGAAGTGATGGATATAGCTCCACCAATACCCATAGTTGTCCGTTATCTCCACACTATCTTGGAACATATCCTTCTGAGTCGTCAACCATAATTCATTCAGCCGTTCCGTTGATAATTCACCCTCTTCTCGACGTGCTGTATGCATCAAATCTTCAAAACGATTCATCGAAATCTGACGGAACACAGTCGCAAAAACATTCTCTAATTTGCTGACGAGCATCGACAATTGCACTTCTTTGTCATCTTCTTTCGCCATCAAATCTTGGAAGACCAGCATCTCCGCAAACACCGATGCCATCTCACCCGTTGTCAGGGGCGTATACAATCCCATCAACGTCTGATTTTCGCCAGAGAGCAACATATGGATACCATGTCCCAGTTCATGCGCGAGGGTCATGACGTTGCGCGCCGTCCCATTAAAATTGACCAAGATATAAGGATGCGCTGATGGCACAGTCGGCGACGCAAAAGCGCCCCCACGTTTACCCGGTGTAATCGGCGCATGAATCCAGTTCTCATCAAAGAAACGTTCCACGCCTTCTGCCATCTGCGGATTGAACTGACGGAAGGCATTCAGGACAATTGCCTTTGCTTCATCCCATGTATAAAAGGCATCGCTCTCTTTTAGATTCAGAGGCGCATACCGATCATAATCTTTAAGTTCATCCAAGCCCGTCAATTGTCGTTTGAGCGTATAGTGCCGTGCCACAATGTCATAATTCGAGGTCACCGTCTTCCCCAACGCATCAACCACCGCATCAGGAGCTTTATTCGCCAGATTCCGCGATGAAATCCACGATGAATAATCCCGCAATTTATCATTTGAGGCTTTATCCGCCGCCAAAACATTAAAGATGTAACTCAATTCCATCGAGCGTTCTTGCAATTTATCCGTCATCATCTGTGCCGCCCGCTCACGGATAGAACGGTCAGTGTCATAGAGCTTCGTCAACAACTGCGACATATTTAATTCTTCGCCATCCCAATCAAAGCGGAAGCTACTCGTCAATTGGGTGAAAAAGCGTGTCCACGCACTACGTCCCGTAACATTCTTTTCAAGCAAAATCTGTTCTTCAGCTTCGGTCAATTGGTGAGGCTTATAACGCCGTTCTGCATGAAGATGATAGCGATAATCCCCCAGTGTTGGGTCATTCAGCAGTTGTTCCGCTTTCGCATCATCCACTTGATTCCATTCCAAATCAAAGAAGACTAGCTTCTGTTGCATCTTCGACGACAACTCCGACATCCGTTGCATCTCCGCGCCAAATTGAGAATTACCCGTGTCCGTGGAGAAGTTCAAACTCGCAAAGGACTGCAACCGCCCCCCAAGGTCGAAGATGGCTTCTTGCGCTTTCATCGCATCGACCATCTCTTCAGCATCCAACTCCCCGACTCGCCCTTTATAAGTCGAGACAAACTCATCCACCATCGAATGCAATTGTTGAATATCTTGCTCGATTTGGGGGTCATCAAAACCGCTATAAAACACCGACAAATCCCAGATAACATTCTCAGCTCCAGTGGCTTGTTTCTCTGGCGTTGCAGTAACCATAGGTGGCTTCCCTTATCCGTCATTTAACAAAATTTGAATGCTCATCATCCTAGCAGACTGTGCGATACAGTTCAATTACCACTCTAGTCCTGTCAGCTAGACAAATTGTGCCAATAGCACCTTTGACAACAACTATAAATAACCTGACTTCTGATATTTCTCCGATGCAAATGCATAGCCAAATGCATCACACTTCCACACCAATTTATGATACAATTACAGAACGCATGTTTCATACAGGCTAAATCATGATAGCAAAGGGCTGACCACTGAAAGCTAACTTGCGCCTTAATAACAATAGCTGAATTGCTTAGGCGTAGACAGCTAATCTGCTAATAATCTAATGTCTAAAATCTGTCAACTGATATCTCTTTCAAACCCATTTCTAACCTTATCCGTCGCCACGACGGGAGCGCGCCTGCCAACCGTCGAAAACATAGTTCATCCGCGCGATGGGAAACATAACAGTAAATTAAATGCAAACGAATTTCAAACTTTTGAGGTTAATTAGCGAATGATAATCTCACCTAGCGACAGGAAATCGCCGTCTCCCACAGACAACCGCGCAGAGGGGTTATTAAAGTCATACAAGCCAATGATAAGCGTATAGTCGCCACTAGGAAGCGTATCAGGAAGCACAAGCGCATGATTATCCGTGATGAGCGTATCAACCTCCCAGTGCGTTGTAATCGCCAAGCCACCCGCAGGTTCACTATCACGTTGGGTCGCCAATGTGCCATCGGGATTCAACAACTGCACAAACACCTTATAGCGCGTATCCAAAGCTGTATTCGCCCGCCAGTTGAGTTGCATTTGCAACACATCACCCGCCGAAAACCTATCATCACTCAAGGCATAACTCACAAGAGAAATCGACTCACCGAAAGCGACATCAGCATCAACCGCATCCGTAAAATCAGCAGGAGTCGCATATTGCACAAAACGCACATTCCCTACCCACTCATCTTTTATCTGGAAGGCTTCTCTATTCAGCGTATTCTCGACAATACCATTGGGGTCTTGCTCATCCGCCCCCCAGAACAAGACATATAGTCGTTCATGGTCAGCGATAATAGTCTGGGTATCCGCTAATGTCTGAGTATCATCTTTGTTGCGAGGCAATTCATACACGGGAGTATCGCCCGTATAGTAATAATAGAAGGTCTCTGCTTGATTCGGCGCATCCAAAATCACTGCATCATTGTCACCTGCTTCGCTTTGGATACGCGCCGCCATCGCCCGATAATTGTCCCGTTGGAATTCAGGATTGTCATACAAAGGAGCAAGCCCATTCGCCATATTCAGCATCAACGCCAAGGTTGCCACAACCCCAGCGAATTTGGGGATATGCTTAATCGGTGCGGTTCGTTCACGGGTTTTCAGATTCCACAATACCCAGACTCCACGTCCCATCCACAGCGCAAAGCCCATCTGTGCCGGAAGGAGAAAGCGCATATAACGCGCATACAAATCCAAATAAAGATACAAAACTGTCGGAATCAACACCCACAACACCGGAACGAGCATATCCCACCACGCCTTGCGTTTGCGATGTTGCGGCAGTACTAACAATCCAAACAGGAGCAAGCTATAAATCACCACCCCCATACCACCCATGCTCAATTCAAAGGTGCGCCCAAATGAGAGCCAGCCCTGTATCATCAGGAGCAATTCGTCGATTGGGATAAAAGGCGAGATGTTGGGTTGGATGCCGATTTTGCTCGGTCCACCTGTCAGTATCCATGGGACATATAGCAGAATCGTCAGCAGATTAACAGCAGTGTAACGCGCAAACAAGTTCAACATCGGGCGAAAGGATTGCTTGGATTGATAGGCTTGCCATGCCATACCGAGCAGATAAATGACTACCAACACACCTTGAGCAATCATCAAGAAGGGATAGCTATAATGTTGCAACGCCCCCGCCACATTCATCACTGCAAACAAGATGCCCCATCGCCATTGTGGGTTGCGGACAAAGGCAATCAACGCCCACATACTGATACCTGCCGTCGCTGTGAGCATCGAGTACATTCGCATCTCTTGGGCATAATAAATGCTGAAAGTATTGAGTGCGATAAAGCTAGCTGTTGCGATGCCCGCGACATTCCCAAAAAGTCGCTTACCAATCGCATACGCCACAGCCACACTGAAGACACTGAACAACGCCGAATATATCCGCATGGTGAATTCGGTCTCACCTGTCAGCTTCACCCAACCATGCAATCCCCAAAAATAAAGGGGAACATGCACCTCAGAAGCCACATGACGTGCCGATTCCGGCAAGGAGCGTAATGCCAAACCATAAGACACGCCTTCATCATGCCACAGCGATTGAGCATCAATCTGATGAAAACGCACCGCCGATGCCAGTATCAATATCACCAGCATCAACATCAGCGACACCACCTTGCCTTGTGTAAGAGGTTTAGCCATGCCTCAATCGCCTCCACAGAGCCTGAATTAACACCACAAGCACCAGCAAGCCAATTGCGCCCACAGCCAACACGGTCGGCAAAAGATGACGAATCGTATCGTCCGCAACAGTCACTGCGTCGAAGTACAAAGTATGTTCTGATAACAAGCGTATCTCGTGACTATCGGCTGTTTGACCCAGTTGAAAATGCGCTGTTTGCCAATCCACAGCAGGCGGGAGGTTGTGCATAGCCTCACCAATCTCAAGTGTGACTTCAAGGTCGCTTTGCCAGCGAATGGTCATGTCTGTGCCATGTACCCGAAACTCAGCTGAATCAGTCCGCATGGCATCCTCAAATTGTGCCGATTCAACAGGCAACAGCTCAGCATTATCAGCATAGTTAATTGCCCAATGCTCAGCTTGATGTGCCCCACGATAGAGCATCGGTATCTCCGCTGTGATAGCGTCTTTCACGTTGTTGTAAACAGGCAGAGGCGTAAAGGAAGGCTTATCTTCGCTATAATCTGGCTCAACCATACGAAAATAATAAAAGGACTGATTCGACTCGAAGGGGTCTTTGCGCGTGAAGAACCAGTAAAAGACATTCCCGACCCACGACCATTCTTCTTGGGCGCGTTTATAGAGCAATGGCATATAGCGCGCCGCTTGGTCTTGTGTCACTTGTCCATAGCGCAGCTGGTCTTGAATAGCCGGGTCATCAGGGACGCTATTCCACGCCGCCTCACTCAACCAGATCGGCTTATGAGCATCCCCATTCGCCACCATCAAATCCCGATAAAAGGTGTGCCGTGCAACATTAACCGTTGTGGCTCGTAAGCGTCTATCGGTGGGACCACTGAACAAGCCATACCCCTGTGCAGACAAGACATCAAAGCACTCACCTGCGCCGTTGTCATACATGATTTGCAAGAATATGAGGTCGCTAAAACCAAAGTACCCATCTAGTGAAATCGTCGGGGCAATCGCGCCCGTAATGACGGTGATATTGGGGTCTACTGCTTTGAGTGCATCATACGTCCGACACAACATTTCAGTGTATCGCAACGGGTCAACGAATTGATTGCCCCATTCTGGAAAGATGTTCGGCTCATTCCAAATTTGATAATGCATGATTCGACCTTGATAGCGTTCTGCCACGGCGACGGCATAATTCACAAAATCTTGTAAATCATCTGGCGGAGCAAGTTCACCAATCTCAGGGTTACTACGAGACCATGCAGGCGGGTTACTCAAACGCACCATCAGTTGCAAATCATAGGCTTCGACCAATTCCACAATCCGGTCATATTTTTCCCACGCATCCACCGTATCTGGCTCATCATCCCCATCACGATCCGTCCGTGAATCCGTGAATTGCCCGCGACCATCGACCTCAATATCTTCCCATGGAAACTCCTGCCGAAGCCAGACAATGCCTGCCTCTTGAATCATCTGTAGCATGGCTTCCATCTTGGGGCGTTCTACCTCTTGTTCAAGGAAGACATTGATACCATAAGGAACGTGATGCGCGTTATCAATCGGCTCATGGGGACGGGTATCCAAGGGTTGACGAAGCAGATTGCCACCCAACTCGACCATTCCTCGCACTTGCCCAATAACGGACTCCTCACCCGTCTGTGAGAAGATAAACCGCCAGACTAAGCCTGGATTGCTCAAATCAAGAAACAACAAGCCAGCAAGGATTACCAAGCCAATCAATATCACAATAGGCAGTCGCCACGAGGGTCGAGAAGAAATGCTTTCATTATCCATAGCGCGACATTATAGAGACATTGTGTGAAAGTCAAAAGTGAGAAAGTGGAATGTAGGAAAGTATGAGGGCGAGGAGAGTGAATGCATTTAATACTTGATACACTAGCAACCGAACATCACTTGGCATTCTTTGTTTCTTGGCGGTTATTAACTTTTCTGAAGTTACTCAATCGACTGGATAAACTCTACACGGTTGCCGAAGGGGTCACGGCATTCAAAGCGCTCATATCCCGGAATGGGTATCGACTCCAAAATGGACAGTCCCTGTTCGATGATGACCTTGTGCCAATGGGCTAAATCCTCCACTTGATATGCTAGATGGGATTTCAGTTTATGGCGGTCTACACCATCCTCAAGACCGACATGAATCTGCATCCTGCCCAATTCCAACCAGAAACCACCCCGCGCCTTCAATGAATCAGGCTTTTCGATTTCGGTGAGTCCCAAGATGTTAATATAAAAATCTCGTGCTATGGATTCACCATCAGAGGGAATCGTAATTTGGACATGATGCAAACGTTTGGGTGGCATATCACCTCACTTTCAGAGAGAATACCAAAATTAATTCACAGTAACTCTACCCAATCATACAATAGGAATCTCATGACACAACAAATCCTTATCGCCACGCAAAATCAAGGCAAAGTTAATGAGTATCGTCGCCTTTTTGCCGAAATCGACGATTTAGAATTTGTCGGACTGCAAGATATTGGCTTAGCCAAAATGGATGTCGAGGAAACAGGCATAACCTTCAGAGAGAATGCTATCCTCAAAGCCCAGACCTATGCTCAAGCCTCTGGCATGACCACCCTATCCGATGATAGTGGCTTAGAAGTCGATGCCCTCGATGGTCGTCCGGGGATATATTCTGCACGTTATGGGACACCTGATTTGGATGATCGCGGACGACGCTTGAAATTATTGGATGAACTTGATGAGGTTGCGGACGCAAAGAGAACCGCTCGTTTTGTCTGTGTGATAGCGATTGTTGACCCTATGAATAACCGAGTTGAGACGGTGCGAGGCGAATGTGAGGGGCAGATTCTACAGGAAGAACGCGATAAGGGACATGGCTTCGGCTATGATGCGATTTTCCTACCGAATGGACAAACGCGGACCTTTGCCGAAATTCCATCGAATATGAAGAATCAACAAAGTCATCGTGCTGTCGCCGCCAAAAAAGCCCTGCCTGTGTTGCAACAATGGCGTACAGGCAGGGCTAGTCAGGGGAAATGAAACTGGTTAGCAAATATTAAGCCGTCATCATTTGAGCAACGGTTTGCGACTCTGCAAGTGTAAAAGCTTCGGACATGGATTCGACAAAGACATAATCCGTGTCTTCAAAAACTTGTTGCATCAGGGGTGTGCCAACAAATGAACCGAATGTTAACGGGTCAGTAACGGATACACGCAGAAGTTTGCCAAATGATTCGACAAAGCTCATGAAGCGTGCGCCTGTGTTGCGGATATCCACAATAATAAATTGCGGTTCATCAGCGAGCATCTTCATATCAAGGCTCTTCAAATAGGCTTTGACAATTTCACTATGCTCAAATGTGACATCTGGTGTCATCACGATAATTGGAAAATCAGACAATTTTTCTACTTGAATGGACATTTCATTCCTCCATCTTCCATCTCATTACTGATAGTATATGGGAGGAATTGTGAAAAAAGAATTAAGATATTTCTATTTATTACAAAATTAATCAATTTTTAATTGATTTAGCCTCCTTCTAAGAGTTGATTTTGGATTTTTTGCACTCGTGCAGAGAGAACTTTGTCGGTTTCTAACTCTTCAGCGATTTTGTTGCATCCGTGCAACACCGTCGTATGACTGCGCCCACCGAATTCACTGCCAATCTGTGGTAGGGAGGCATCGGTTAAATCCCGCGAGAGATACATGGCAACTTGACGTGCTTTGTTAATTCGAGATGCGCGCTTCTTACTCATCAAATCGCTCATGTCCAGATTGAAGGCTTCGGCAACGGCTTTAATCACATGCAAAACGCCCAGCCGACGACGCGGACTATGATAGCGACTGAGTGTGGCTTCTGTCCGAAAACGAGAGGTTTGCTCACCGCCCATTCGGTATTGGATTGCTACTTGATTGAATATCCCGCTTAAGTCGCGGATATTTGGAGAAGAGCGTTCAGCAATCACGTGTAAAATGTCTCGTGGGAGTGACACATTGCGCTCCGATGCCCACAATTCCAGAATAGCGATGCGGGTTTCCAGTTCGGGTGGTTGGATGTCTGCGACCAAGCCCCCTTGAAAGCGAGAGCGTAGACGGTCTGCAAAGGTTGCGAGTTCGCGCGGATGACGATCAGAGGCAACAACGACTTGCTTATTAAAATTTACAAGGGCATTGAAGGTGTGGAAAAATTCCTCTTGAGTGGTTTCTTTCCCACCAATGAATTGAATATCATCAATGAGCAAAACATCTAAGCCACGATATTTCTCGCGGAACATCGCCGTGGTACGATTGCGAATCGCGTGTATTAAATCATTGGTGAAGGCTTCTGAGGGAACATAGAGGACACGATAGCCTCGTTCTTGGCAAGCATTTCCAACTGCTTGCAAGAGATGCGTTTTGCCTAAACCAACGCCCCCATATACAAAGAAGGGGTTATAGACGGTTGCTGGATAATCTGCGACTGCACGAGCGGCTTCAAAGACCACTTGATTCGAGCTATTCACAATAAAGCGATTGAACAAGTATTTATCGTTGAGTTCGCTTTCTGGCAAATCAGGTGTTTTGGGCTTGCCAATAATTTCATGAAGTGGTTGCGCTTCATCCTCCGATGGCTGTTGAGCTAGGAGGCGGAATAAGGGCATTTCGTCGTTTTGAGACCGATTGGCTTCTTCGATTTGTGCCTTATGCACCTCAAATTGAATCTCGACCTCTTCTCCATACACATCGGTCAACACTCTTCGGATATGACGATAGAGCCGATGCTGGAGCATATCTTGCGCGTAGCCATTGTGTACGCCAATATAAAAAGTATTGTCCTCGAATCCTAAGTAAACCGCGGAACGTAGCCAAGTATCAAAGCGGGCGCGTCCGAGCTGAAGTTCTAATTGGTGATAAGCGGCTGTCCAAGCGTCGTTAGCTTGCACGGCAAAGCCTCTTCCTGTGTCCAGTGAATCAAAAGCCATTTGCTACACATGCTGAATCATGTGGCAACCGAAAGCTGTCCCATATTCCCTATGGGTACCTAGGTTATGTGATTGTTTGATAATGGTGTTTAACCGATTATGCGGGCGTGTAATCAACCGGGGTGCCTGTTGACTACACCGCCATCACACCTTTCCACAGCACGGGGTACTTACTGTGTTTAAGTCTCTGTAGTATATCCTAGTCGGGTCTCATCTACAACTCATATTTAAACAAAACTTAAAATTTTAAGGTTGGGATAATTCCTGCATTACAGCTTATATTAATGGTTCTATGACTCCAATTCTACATTAATTTACTTATCCCACACATCCATTAAACTTGTGATATATGTTGGGAAATTTGGGATATATAACCCGCATTAACCCAAATTCATGGATAAATCATAAATATTACGACGCAAGTTTATTCAAGCCTGATTTTTTTAACATTGGGATAATTGATGCATTTTTTGATGCGAATGGGAGACCAATTTGGGATAAATTGAGTGTAACAATATTGTTGCACGGAAGAAGATATTTTGCCGTATTTTATGCGATTTAACGTTAGTAATTTCAATTTTGTAACATATGCCAAATTAGCGTATATCACGGGGGTCAGTGTGTCTAAAAGTTGTGCTTGGCTAGGAGAGACAAGACAGTTTGTTGCCAAAGATGACTCAATATATTGGCGAGGGAAAAACCTGCAACAAGAGAGCGATTATCTATCCATTTTGGGAAAGGGCATAAATTAAACTTGAATTTACGCCCTATTGTTGATTAATGCACTTGCCGAATTACAGATAGCACCTTGCCTTTGATTTGGCAATTATGAGCATCAACGTAGATGGGTTCCATGGTGGGATGAGCAGGTTGTAGGCGAACTTGTTGTCCCTCATGGTAGAAGTGTTTGAGCGTGGTTTCGCTTTGTTCGGGTAGCCAAACCGCAACCATATCGCCATTATTAGCCGTATCTTGCTTTTGCATGATGACAATATCACCATTACTAATCATGGCATCAATCATCGAATCACCGCGTACTTCTAAGGCGAAGACTTCAGAGGGGTCTACATTGTTGAGCATTGAAGGTGGTAGGTCGAGCATTTCATCGGCATCCGTGTAATGCCCCATGTCATCTGGTACTTCAACAGGCTGGCTGGCAACAATGCGCCCAATCATCGGGATTTTGACGATTTTGGGACTCGGACGAACTTTCTTTGTCTTCACACCCGGAATATCGGCTACGATCCGTAATCCGCGGGATGCCTTCTCGGTTCTATCAAGGTATCCAGCACTCACCAATTTATTGAGGTTATAGTTCACCACAGAAGTAGAGGCAATATCCGTTGCTGTCCCGATTTCGCGTATGGTTGGCGGATAACCATTGTCCTGTAGATAGTTGTGCATGAACTTGAGAATGTTTTGTTGTCGTTTGGACAACTTTTTGAATTCTTTCATGAGATTTCCTCATCTAAATGATCCATCATCACCACAGTACTGACATAGTGTTACAGTAGGATGCTTGTTCTACAGTATAATGAACACCTGTTCGTATGTCAAATGTTCGGTTTGGATTCAGTTACATGCTTCAACATATATTATCTTTCTAATGTCTCCATTATTGGCAAAATAGACCTTTTGTTCTATGATTATTCATGAGCCTACCTTAGTGAAAGTCGTTATGATGTCTTCTTTGAATCTGTCATCCCAACAAGCGATTGCCTTTATCTTTGAGCATCAACTCCTCACCCAACCTGTTACCTCGCCAGAAGCTGTAGCTGAACGCCTGATTGCCATCCAAACGCAATATCACCTGAGTTTGCCCGGCGCGATTTGGTCACGGACAAATGGTGTCTCTGCTGAAGATGTGGACAACGCCCTACTCTATGATCGGAGTCTGGTCAAAACATGGTCTGTCCGACACACGCTTCACACTCATCGATCTGCCGATTTACCTTTGTTGATGCAAGCGGTGAATCAAGAGAATTACCAAACCTTTGTCAGGCATTTGGAGCGAGCTAGTCAATTGAAAGACGAACACTTGCTCCATGAATTGATTATGGACATGCTAGAGGAGGCTCCGGCAACTCGCCAAGAGATGTATGCGAAAAATCCGCAGATTAAGGAATTGTCAAGTGGTGGCTGGGGGCGAGATGTACGTGGACTCGCCTATCTTGGAAAACTCGTCTTCGCAGAAGGCAAGCAATTCGCCCGACGTGAAGATTGGCTTCCAAATTTGAAATGGGAGTTGCCAACTATAGAAGACGCGCAACTCGAACTCTTCCGAAGGTATCTTTCGGGCTATGGTATCGCAACTGTCCACGACTTTGCATTTTGGGCAGGGAAGAAAATCACAGATTGCCGTCAATTGTTAGATGGACTCGAAGATGAAATCATTTGGGCGACAGTTGATGGCTGGGATGGAGAGTTTGTCATTCTTGCTGAGTATGAAGATGCTATTCAACAAGCAGAAGTCATTCCCGACTGTCTTTTGCTGACTAAGTTTGATGTGTTGACTTTGTGCTTTCGGGATAAAACACGCTTTTTGGATGAGGCAGATTATAAGAAGGTCTATCGTCCAGCGGCACAGGTGGAAGCATGTGTCTTCTTCAAGGGACGCACCGCTGGTACATGGCGACAGAAAATTAAGAAAAACAGTTTTGTTGTCACTGTTGAACCTCATCGTAAATTCACCAAAAAAGAACACAAACAACTCCATCAACAGGTGGAGTCACTTGGATTGTTCTATGGAATGAGTGATGTTGAGATTGAGATGGCAGATAGGTGAGGTGAATCACCCAATAAATTGTTATGCTTCCCGACGTTTAGCATAGGCAGATAGTTTTTCCCTTAATTGGTCTAAACTCCAACCATCGTCCAAAGCACGGACGAGCAACTGCTGGCTGGTTTCGGGTGCATTGCCACCAATCGGCGCATCCGAGTCTAAGTTGGTTGGGAAGGAATAACCATCGGCAACAGAGGCAATCGCATCTTCGACATGACGCTGAGAAATCGTCCCAGCTTCAACCCGCTTTTTGAGTGCTTGATAGACCGCTTCTGCCATCACATTATGATTGAGGGTTTCCATTGTGCGACCAAAGGATGAGGAAATCTGCACCAAATTGGCAAGACGATCATTTTCCGAGACGTTGCTTCCTGCGCCATGAAAGAGTGCCGGACTAAAGAACGCCATATCCCCCTTCGCAAAAGGCAGTTGCACTTTGTTCTCATGGAAATAGTTGACGAATTCGTCCATCCGATAGGTCATATAGCCCGCATCGAATTTCTGGGAGAAGGGCAAGAAGAGTGTCGGACCCGATTCAAGAGGCATATCCACATGAGCAATTGCACCTTGTAAGGTCAGATATTGTGAGATGATCTGGGCATGGGCTGGATATTTTGCGACGACTTCTTTGGATTGAAAGCCGAGATGATAATCTCGATGCGAGTCTTGTGCTTTACTACCCGGTTTCACATTGTTGAGCTGTGCCGTGATTTGATAATTGGGACCTAGCCATGCGCGGCATGCCAGAGCCAACATCGGGTTGCCATAATAGTCGATGCAGAGTTCAGGGTGACGCACACACAGCTTTTGAAGCGAATTCCAGATGCGCTCATTGCTTCCGAAGTGATCGCCCTGTGCCAATCCACTGGCTTTCTCTTCTTCGACAATATCCTGAAAAATTTTGGTGGCGCGGTCAACGATGGACTTATCAGGATAGGCATTCTTGATGACGAAGATACCGGGACCATTGCGTAAACAACGACAGAGTTCGGCTTTGATTTTGGTTTCATCATCGGGATTGTCGAGCATTCCCCGAAGCGTATCCCCATCATAGATTGGAATATTGTGTTGGACATCGGTGGCACAGGGATAGTCGGCTGGGTTGGTCGTTTCTGAACAGACTTCTTTAAAGCGGTTGATGTCGAGGTCTTGTTCACTAAAATAAGAAGGGATATTGGAAAGTGTGATTTCAGCCTGAGACATTGTATCCTCTTTATCAATAACTTTAGATACGTATCCTCTATTGTGACGCAAACTGCTTATCTATCCAAATGATGAAAGGATTTTGATGCGAGCGTATCATTATCAATTACTCGATGTGTTTACGAATCAAGCCTTTGGGGGCAATCAATTAGCGGTCTTTACGGATGCTGAAGACTTATCTTCCACAACCATGCAACAATTCGCCAAAGAGTTAAACCTCGCAGAAATCACCTTCGTCCTTCCGCCACAACATGCACAAAATGATTTTCATATTCGCATCTTCACACCTGCGATGGAACTGCCCATGGCGGGTCACCCTACTGTAGGAACAGCGTATATCTTGGCGAAAATGGGACTGATTGCACTGGATGAATCGCCTAAAATTGTGCGCTTTGAAGAACAAGTCGGCGTGATTGAAGTCAGCATTCAACATAAAGAAGGAGATATTCAGCAAATCCAAATGCATCAACCCTTGCCTGAATTCAAAACCATTTTTGAGGATAAAGAAGCCTTTGCCGAATTATTGTCGATTGATGCGAATAGTATTCGGGATGACTTGCCGATACAAGTGGTGACAACAGGTGTGCCGTTTGTCTTCATCCCCATTCGAGATTTGGCAACGATGCATCAACTCAAAGTGCGGTTGGATGTTTGGGAGACATTGCTCAAGGATACAGACTCCCCTCATATCTTCACTTTCTCGTTGGAAACTGAAACAGATGATGCTACAGTTCATAGTCGGATGTTTGCCCCAGCGATGGGTATCCCAGAAGACCCAGCAACGGGCGCGGCGAGTGGTCCTTTAGGGGCTTATATGGCGAAATATAATCTAGTAACAGATACACGAAATATCCTCAGTGAGCAAGGCATGGAAATGGGCAGATCGAGCTTTATCTATATCGACATTGGGTATGAGGATGGTGAATTCCAGCATGTTGTCATTGGTGGAGCGTGTGTGCATATGGGCGAAGGGACACTCTTCTTAGCAGAATAGTCCGATATGGCTTGCTACTGTGCCACAACGGTATACAATAGGGACGGACTAGCACAACACCTTGCGGAGTAGAGGATGACCTTTGGTCGGTTAGACGTTTTCTGGCCCGACGGACGCATACAGACCTTCAATTTAGAAGGTGATACAGTTTCCATTGGGCGCGCGCCCGGCAATACAATCGCGCTGGAAACAGATACCATTTCACGTTACCACTGTAGCATCACTCATCAAAATGGCGATGTGCATATCACCGACCTCGACTCTGCTAATGGCACATACATTGATGGGACACAGCTCCACAGTAACGATCCATTCTTGTTAGCAACAGTTGAAGAAATCCAAATCGGACATCTGCGATTGATATATCATCCGGTGGATGACAGCCCGACCTTACCCATTGCGCCCCTTGATGATTCGACACAACCTGTTGTCGAGCCCGGATTCCGCGTCGGTTTAGAAACAGGGCGAATCCCTGTTTGGCCCGCGTCGAGTAGTTCTGTCGAATTGTCCATCACGAATACAGGGGATGACGAAGCGCAATTCGATATTACCTTGTCAGGCTTACCTCAGGGCTGGGCTCGGGTCAATCGCCCCATATTGATTATTGATGTCGGCGAGACGGCTTATGTGCTGGTCAATGTGAAACCGACGCGCGCCGTAGAGACGATTCCCGGTGATTATCATCTAACGATTGAAGTCAATCGGTCTCAAGAAGGTTTGCTAGACTCGGATGCGGCGATTGACCTCACAGTTGAGGTCAAACCCTTTAGTGGATTCGGCATGGCATTAAATCCCACCGAGCTAGAATCGGGCGATTCCATGCGCCTGTTTCTCCTCAATCAAGGGACAGAAGAATTACCGATTAGTATTCATGGGAAGTCACTGGATAATGCCTTGGAGTTCGATTTCCCCGACGCGCCAGTCAATTTGACAGCAGGGCAACGGTTACAAATCAATGGCATAGTCAAAGCCAAAAATCCACCTCTTGTTGGCAATATCAAGCAACATCATTTCGATATCCTCGCCAAGTCACACAATGCTGTTGGTTTTACAGCGGCGACTCGCGGGAAAGTGACCGTCAACCCGCGCATTCCTACGTGGATGGCAATCAGTGGGGTTGGCATTCTGATAGCAATTGTGTTGATTGGTTTTGTTCTTGCGCTCAATAATCCAACGCCTGAAATTGAGAGCTTCAGCATCCAGAGTACACAGGTCGCACAAGGGAATGCGATTGTCCTTTATATGGAAGGCAGCAACGTCTCTGATTACGATGTCTATATTAATGACCAGTTGGCTCTAGAAGATATTGCCGGAGACTCAACGGATATTCCTATAGATACTACCAATTTGATTGGTGAGTTGGATATTCGATTAGAAGCAAACAACGGCTCTCTACTTGATTCGGCAAGTGGGAATGTCTTGGTCTATCAACCTCTTATCTTGACCTCTTTCACAGTTGAACCCGCACAGATGGCACGGAATAGCGTGGGCGAACTGGAATTAAGCTGGGATATTTCAGGTGCAACTATAACTCGCTTGATTATCCCTGAAAGTTTTACCAATGCACCCATTTCACCCACCTACCCCTCGCAAGGCTCAACTAGCTTTGTCGGCTTGCCAGAAGATACCTTTATTGTGGGAATCTACGCGGAAGATCAAGTTGGCAATACACTCGAAGATTTATATGCCGATTTTGAAGGCGATCCACCCTACAGCATCATCGTCGAAGTCTTTGATCCTGCCTGCACACCGACTGATACGGTCAACCTACATGAGGGACCGGGTGAAGTGTATCCACAGGTTGGGACGGCACCAATTGATGTCCCTGTGATTGTCTCATCACGAAGTCCGAACAGTGAATGGTTACGCATGGAATTGCCGAGTGGTATTATTGGTTGGGGACCCATTTCGGCTTTCGATTGTGCCTTTGTCATTGAAGATTTGCAGACTGCGTTGGATATTCCAGAACCGCCACCACCAACGCCGACACCCGTGCCAACTGAGACACCGCTAATCCCGTCAGCCACACCGATACCGACGGATTTGCCTACAGCCATGCCGACTTTGACACCAACAGCAAACAATTAGAGTTGGTTTATTAATTGAATCAGTTGTTCACCTGCGGATAATCCAGATAAGAAAGCCCCTTCGACTCGCGCTTGTCCCCCAAAAGCATCCCCTGCAAAAACAAGTGTTGGCACATCTTGTGCAACGAGGCAAGGTTCATCGTGCATGACTAAGGGGATGGCATATCGCCACTTTTTGAGTTGTTGACTCTGAATGATGACTTTCCCAAAGACATCGAGTCGTTCTCGCATATCGGCTAAAACATCGTCATCAGGTGAATCATAATGAGCATGGCTATAACTCGGATTGGCGTGGACGGTCAGAATTTGTGTCTTAGAAATCCCCTTACGTTTATTATCTGCCAGCCAATAAAAGGTCTCATCATGATTTTGCACCGCGCCAGGTTCGAGAAGGGCGAAATCACCATCGAGTTCAAACAATCCACAGAGACATTCACCATATTGAATCCGCGTAAGAGCTTCATAGTCATCAGGATGTAAAGTAACCTTGCCTGCTTGTAACAAAGCGAGTGATTGTGGGACAGGCGGAGTCAGTAGCATGGCATGACTCTGATAGACTTGCCCGTCTTCATCTTGTAATTGCCAGCCGTCGTTCAGTTGTTCAATTGAGGCAACTTTGACATTGACTTGAATATCATTGATTTGTTCGGCGAGATGTTTCGCTATTGCATTCATCCCACCTCGCACCGCATAGCGTGGATGACCATCTTTTTTGCTATTGTCTGCCGAGCCATCTGTCCAACCCTGTGACCATTGATAAACCAAATCATCAGCTAGCCACTTATCCACCACAGCTTGAAAACGTTCATCGCGGACACTGAAAAATTGTGCGCCATGGTCGGCAAGTCCCTCGCCGATGCGTCGCGTTGCTAAGCGTCCGCCGACACTGCGCCCCTTATCAACAATTATGATATTCAATCCTGCATCTTGAAGCATCTGCCCAGCAACCAACCCCGACATCCCCGCCCCAACGATGATGACATCTTGCATGTTTTTTTACCTTTTGTTTGTGTTGTTCTTATTATTGGAGAGTATGATAGTGAAAGTTGTTAAGGGAAAGGTGAGAACTTAACATTAAGAGTTCATAAAAGGTCATAAAATATGACAAATGACCAATGTTGCCGAATTCCTCTTAACATTTGGCGGGAAATCTGCTAAACTAGCGATGGTTAGCATTTTAAGGGAGCGAACTAGATTCGACGGCGGAGGCTGAAGCCGCACTGCGAGCCGTGGTGTCATGAACACGCTAAACTGGCTAGCACATATAGGTGCCAAAAACGATAACTTCGCCCTCGCAGCTGCCTAAGTAGCTTGCAACGGGTGCTAGGTCAAAAGTACCTAGCCGTTCCTATTCGTCGTCCCCATCCGGGGGGTAGCGAGCGTCATAAAAGATAGGGGTGCAGTCTGGCATACGCCGATACCGCCAGACCAAGACCTTATCGGCTAGCGTTGGGTGTACCACGTTCTTCGGGGCTACCGAACGCGAAACCTAACGAGGGACTACGCTTGTAGACGTGCGAGATTCGAGTCCGTCGGACCCGGGGGGCAGGTCCCCGGCGCTTCCACTCAACATCAACAGCTTCTTCTTTGTGAGAGGCTGTTTTTGATTCGACTACCCTTCGATTGCCCGATGTTCATAAACCCGAGTCAGCCATCCTAGTATTTTGCGATAGAATAGCCTCGTTGTTTTTGTATGGTTGAATGCAAATGAAGCAAATTCAAATCGGGTATCTGTGTCTCATTGTGATACTTATTACTGCTTGTGGAACCAGTGAAACCGACCTCACTGTTGTGGCGCAACACAGCACCGCGCTCGCCAATATTTCAGGCACACGGCTGACGGTCACGGTTAATGTAGCACGGATGCAGACGACACAAGAATACATCGGAACACGAGTAGCATTTCTTGAACAACGTGGGCAATTCTTACAAGCCACCCTCGTCTCACGCGGGACAGACCAAGCCTTCATCGAGCGTAATTTACCAGATAGTGGCAACCTGTCGATTCCGACTTTCATGCCACCACCAACCTCCCCTGTTGTTGGTGTAATTACACCGCCAGCTGTCCCCAACGCCACCGAAGAAGCTCCAAATGATAGTAGCAACCTGATACCTGAACTATCATCTGGCACACTCATTAATCCGGTCATGTCCTCTGGGGTGGACGATAACGATTGCCCGATTAATCGCAATCCGCCATTCACTCCGCAAAGTACCGATATCTATGTCGTGGCGATTGCCCAAAATGTCACAGCTGGAACAAACATCAGCTCCGTCTGGCAACGCAATGGTATCGAGGTTGCCCAGTTCAGCTTTACCCCCGAATCGAATATCGAAAGTGGTTGTATCTGGTTTTTCATTGACCAAACGGATGTCGAATTTACTGTCGCGTCATGGAGTGTCACCTTACGGTTAGATGGGGTCGAGATGACAACCGTACCATTTAGCATTGTCGAGGGCTAATTTCGTGTATACTACTGCTAGGCGATTGCCAAACGCCTTGAGACTTTTGTAACGAAGTCGGGTTATACTACGTAGATACAAGACAAGATGGAACAACAGAAGGATTGAACCGATGGCAATTCTGACTCTCTGGGATAACCGTAGCAAAAATGCAATTCGCTTTGAATTTGAGAGTGAGTGGACCTGGGATGAACTGGAATTGGCGATTCAAAAAGCTGATGATTATATTTCGAGTGTCGAGCATCAAGTCGATTTGATTATGGACATTGAAGGTACGTCGATTCCTAAAGATATTATGACTGCCGCCAAGAAATTGCTCGATAATCCTGAACCGCGCCCGAATGAAGGTCGTCGTGTGGTGGTGGGTGCAAA
>JANQRM010000313.1 GCA_028284565.1 Anaerolineae bacterium
ATCTAAGACCATGAGGGTTGAGCGTCCACCTGTTACCTGACAATGCCAGACCTCATCCGCACATGAATCCCCCAAATCTAGCAAGAGCGTCAATCCATCCGTTTGTGATTTGAGCGTTTGCAGGAAGGTGTAGAGGCGGGGCAACATCTGTAAGTCACCCCGAATATGTTGCGTATAAAGTATCGTCAACGTGTCTAGCGATGTTTCCATGTGGGTTTGCGTTTCTCGATGAAGGCACGCATCCCTTCTGTTTTGTCTTGTGAGCTGAAGGCGATAAGGAAGTTACGATTCTCGTGTTCTAGTCCTTCATGAAGCGTGGTCTCAAAGGCTTTGTTGATAGCATCTTTTGTTAGGCGAACCGCAACTTGGGACATACCCGCAATTTTCTTTGCGAGTTTGATGGCTTCGTCAAGATACCCGTCGGCAGGCGCAACCCGATTGGCTAGCCCGAATTGGAGAGCTTCATCGGCAGAGAGCTTGCGGTCTGAGAGCATGATGTCCATTGCCAAGGCTTTGCCGACTGCGCGGGTGAGACGTTGCGTGCCACCACCGCCGGGTAATATGCCGAGATTGATTTCAGGTTGTCCAAAGACAGCCGTTTCTGAGGCAACGACCATATCGCACATGAGGGCGATTTCGCATCCGCCACCGAGCGCATAACCGGAGACGGCAGCGATGATGGGCTTGGTGATACGGCTAAAATCGAAGCCATCAATCAGTGAACTGTGCATGAGCAGGTCGATTTGGCTCTGGGTGTCCATTTCTTTGATGTCGGCTCCGGCGGCGAAGGCTTTGTCATTGCCTGTGATAATCATGCAACCAATGGAACTATCGGCATCGAAGGCATAGAGCGCATCTAGTAATTCAGAGAGCAAATCGGCATTGAGAGCGTTCAGGGATTCGGGGCGGTTAAGACGGACTAAACCAACGCCCTCAGCTGGCGTTTCGGTCAAGATGTAGGTGTAGGACATGCAGGAATACCTTTCAAATAAGCAATGTTGTGATGAGGTCTATGATAGATAAGCGACATGGATGTGACAAGTTAGGTTTGATTTTGGTTTGTAAATGATTTTTTTCAATTTTCCCGCCGGCGGTGCAATATATGTTTTCGGCGGTTGGCAAGGGCGTTCCCGCCGTGTGGCGGTTAAAGATTTGAATAAGGTTTGCATTCGATTTCAGATAACCGATTTTGGACATCAGATTTTTAGCTTTCAGCCATGGGCAGATCAGCTTTCCGAGATTTTAAGATGAAGTCTGTATTTTTAGCCTATCACAAAATGAGGAGGAAGTGGGATGCAAATAGCTATGCATTTGGCTATGCATATGCATCCAGTTTTTATCTCTCCATTTTGATGTGTGAGTAATCATGAAGTGTACCGTGTAATTGAAGCAAGACTCCTCAGAGAATGGAGGTGATTCCTTGCTTAAGCGATATGCCGTTCCATATTTACCTACCCTTGTCGCTATTCTTGGAATTTGGCTGGTAAGACAAGGTTGGTTGCTTTATTTAGCTGACCTAAGAGGTCCACTTGGTTTGTTCGCCATCCCGCTTGTGGGTTGCGCGTTTCTTATCGTTGTCATGATTGGCGGGATTGTGCTTACTGCTTTACTCTCTTGGACAATGGAACGAACCGACTCATTGCTACCGAAATTACTTTTTATCTCAAGTATCTTTATTGCATTTTTTCTTCCCCTATTTCCAGCGGCTGATACCCCAGAAAAATTACATTTTTTTGAACATCGTGCGGATTTTGAAGCAGTCGTTGAGATTGCGCGAGGCGATCAACTTGAAGCCGATGAACCGAATTGTCCCGCAGGATTTAGACCACCCCTTCCCCTTCGTCACGTTTCTCAGTCAAGATGTATGCATATCTGACTCGACGAAAATCGAGGGTTATATGTCGAATTTTACCCGATTGAGAAATCCGCTCATCCAGTGGTATACGTTGAGTTCGATAATGTTAAACATCCATGTGGCTACAACACTTATCTTGAAGAAAGATTGGATGACCATTGGTATGTATGTGAAGAAGATTGGAATTGAAGCTGTGAGAGTTTGTGAATCGTCGTTCCTCTAGCGTCTCCTCGAATCAACAAATGAGTTTGAAGTCAATTTCGTTGCCATAAATATTCTCTAACTTTTTAAATGTGTTTGATTTGCAATAACTTTCTATAATCCCCTGTCGTATAATGTCGTATATATCTATAAAAAATGGACGGTGGCATGATTGAAGTCAGCCAATTGACGAAACGCTATGGGGATGTGGTAGCGTTGCATGAGATTGCGTTTAGCGCAGAGCCGGGACAGGTGACAGGCTTTCTGGGTCCGAATGGCGCAGGGAAGACGACGACGATGCGTATCTTGACTGGGTTTACGCCTCCGACAAGTGGGACAGCAACGGTGGCGGGATATAATGTCTTTGAGCAGAGCTTGGACGTGCGTCGGCGGGTGGGGTATCTACCGGAAAATGTCCCCTTATATCGAGATATGACTGCGCAGGGGTATTTGCAATATATCGCGGAGATTCGGGGCTTGAAGGATCGGAAGCAGAAAGCAGATGCCGTGCTGGACCGTGTTGGGCTAGCCAATCGAGCCAAAAGTCGGATACGGACTCTATCCAAAGGGATGCGTCAACGAGTGGGCTTGGCATCAGCACTGATTCATGAGCCAGAGGTGTTGATTCTTGATGAGCCGACGATTGGACTCGACCCCTTTCAGGTGTTGGAATTGCGCGACTTGGTGCGGGAATTAGGACAAGACCATACAGTGCTGTTTAGTACGCATATCCTGTCGGAAGCGGAACAGGTGTGTGATAAAGTCGTCATCATTCGGGAAGGTCACATCATCGGGCAAGGCTCCCCTGCTGAATTACGGGATGAACTCGGACGTGGTGCGCCGGTGTTATTACGTGTCGATGCGCCCTTAAAAGAAGTCGTGTCGGTTATCCAGAAATTGCCGAGTGTGGGGAAAGCCATGATTGAGCGTGAGCATATCATCGCCACCCCATCAGATGAGCAAGTTGACCCACGTTCTGATATTGCGCGGGCAGTCATTGAGCAGAATTGGAATCTGGTTGAATTGCGTCCATTGGCGATGAATTTGGAAGACATCTTTTTGGAATTGACCCGTACCGAACAGGAGGCAGTGCGATGCGAATCATCTGGGCGGTGATGAAGCGGGAGCTGGGCTTGTATTTTCGGTCTGCGATTGCTTATGCGATTGCCTTTAGTTTGTTGTTGTTTATGGGCTTGGTGATTAGCACGAATATCGCAGAGATTTCGGATAATCGGCTGAATGTGTCTGCAACGCAACTGCTTGTTGAGAATTTATTTAATTTTAGCTTTTTGATGTTGCTGTTCGCGCCTCTGTTGACGATGCGTTTGCTCGCCGAAGAAAAGCGAGAAGGCACAATGGAAGTGTTGATGACCCTCCCCATGCGTGACTCGGCGTTTGTCATTGGGAAGTATCTGGCGGTGTGGGCATTTTATTCGGTCATTCTGTTGTTAACCGTGATTTATGCCCTCCTACTCGGCACAATTGGTAGCATTGATGTGGGACAAGCGATACTCGCCTACTTTGGTGCGTGGCTCTATGGCGGTGGTGTGCTAGCGGTGAGCATGATTTGGTCGGCAGTGAGTGATGACCAGATTGTCGTCGCGTTTTTGGGTGTGGTGACTTTGCTCCTGTTCTTCTTTGCCGATAATTTTTCGATTTGGGCAAGTGGACAGGACATCACGGCGAATGCGTCGAGTTTTATCCGTGAGTTGAGTTTGCGGGCGCACTATCATGATACTTTGCTGGAAGGAGTCTTCCGATTGCATGATATTGCCTATTTCATTTTGCTCATTATCGGCGCGCTGTTTATCACGACTCGGCTGGTTGAAACCCGACGTTGGAGGGCAAACGCATGAGCGAGAAACAACCTTCACAAAACGACACTTTGCTGAGTATCCCACCGAATGCAATCTTAATATTGGCAGGTGTGGGACTGATTATTGCCTTGATCGTCGCCTTTACCCAAGCGACCTTCACGGTTGTGGGCTGGGTAGGAATTGCCATTGCCGTCTTGTCGATTGTGGGCTGGAGCATTATCGCGCCAGAGCAGGTGCGGGATGGATTGACAGGACGGACAACCCGTTACGGTGGGACGGCTGTGGTGGTGACTGTTGTAGTCCTTGTAGCACTCATTGGCATTTATTCACTGTTTCGAGGGTTGAATATCCAATCCGACATCACGGAGAGCAGTCGCTATTCTCTGACGCAAGATGTGCGCGAGATGTTGATTGCATTGGGGGTGGATGAGAGTCGCCCACCCATTGAGATACTAGTGTTTTTGGATGCAAGTGAAGCCAGCCTGCGTGAACGTGTGACCTTGTTGTTGGATGCTTTTCAAATCGAATCGCTGGGGAAAGTGACATATCGAACTGTCGATGCCAACCGTGAGCCGTTGATTGCCCAAGAGTTTGGCGTGGTAAATGGGCAAATGGTGGTCGTGGCATTGGATGAGGTAGAGGAATTCATCACCGAGTCAGCGGAGATTATCCCCATTATTGATCCGGCGACCTTACGCGAGGATGTAATTACGACCATCGTCACCGTGGTAACACGGGGAAATTATCATGTCTATTTCATGGAAGGCGCGGATACGCTTCGTGTGGATGACCTGACCGCGAATGGTTTGACCACGCTAGCAAGTTCATTGGTAAGTTTGAATTTCAATATCACCCAATTGCCACTAACCACGATTTTAGCCGACATTCAGAATATCGAGTCGGATGGGACAGTGATTGTGTTGCCGGGTGGACAAGCTGAGTTGACGGATGAGGAACATGCCCTGCTCACTGAGTATCTGGATCATGGGGGTGCAGTGGTCGTCTTTGCGGATATTCAGGCAGAAGGTGGCGCAACCTTGGCTGTGGATAGTCCGTTGGCAGATTACATCGCAAAGAGCTTCGGGATTCAAGTGAATAATGACCTGCTAATTGATGAGGTGCAGTTCTTCCAATCGCCTTTGAATGTTGCGGTCACTGATTTGCCGACAGAAGGGTTTATCACCCGTGAATTGCCACCGCAAAATACGCTGATATTTGGCTTTACACATAGTTTGTCGTTGGCTGGCACACCCGATAATGTTGACGTTGAGGTACTAGCTCAGACGAGTGAGAATGCTTTTAGTAAGCCGAGCAATGTGATTCAGACGATCATTGATACACAGACGGTTCCCTCGCCGGAAGCAGGCGATGCCCAAGGTCCTTTTGTGGTGGTGGCTTCTGCGCGGAATACAGAGACAGATGCGCGAGTGGTTGTCTTTGGGAGTTTTGTTGTCCCAATTGACCAATATGCTCAATATGAAAATGTTGAGAATATCAATGTGGCGTTTCGGAGTATCGTGTGGGCATCGGGCTTTGGTGAACGACTTACCAGTCTCCCCCCATTGGTGAATCAACAGTTTGAGTCTGAGCGTCCCTTGTTTGCAGACGAAGGACAAATCGGCGCATTCAATATCATTGCCTTGCTCTTGCCCTTTGTTGTGTTGGGGATTGGTGGGCTGGTGTTGTGGTTCAATCGGGAACGCGGAGTCGAGTCGTAAATGCGCCTCAATCGGGGGACTCTTGCACTGATTATCGTCAGTGTGTTGGTGATTATCGGCGTGATATTGGTGAACAACCCAACTGTGACTGAGCCAAGTGCCAATATCAGTGGGCGACTGTTTAACCTCTTCTCCAACCGAGTCGCGCAATTTACTGTGGTTGATTCGACGCTCCAAGCAGAGACGACTTATACCCGGCAGGATAATGACTTGTGGGGGATAGACTCGACCGCACCCGAATTGGGTTTACCGAATGATGTCTTGATTGTGGGCGGGTTGGATTTGATATTGGGGCTAGGGTATGTCGACTTTTTTGAAGCGGAAGATTTGACGGGATTCGGTTTAGACTCCCCGCGTTATCAATTTAATCTCATGACGGTGGATGACGAGCAACTTGCGCTTTCCGTTGGGAATCTTGCACCAGATGAGACAGTTTATTATGGTCAGTTGAATAATGACAATCGTATTTATCTGCTTACTCTACCTCAAGTCATTGACCGGCTAGCAGGCTTTGCGAGTGAACCACCTTATCAAGCAGAAGCTGTGACACCGGAGGCGATTGATGGTTTGCTGTTTTCAGATGTGTTTGGTTATGAAGTGGAATCGTTGACCATACGCGACTTGGAAGCCGAAACATTTATCACCTATTCCCAAACCGACGATGGCGAATGGGAGTTATCTGGGACATTTGTTAACGAGGATGAGGTTGATGTGTTGCGGGTGGCGCAGGATGTGAGTGCATTTTTGTTATTACAAGCGGTTGATACGGTTGATGTTGCTGTTAACGAAGCCGATTTGGACAGACCACAAGTTCAGTTTGATTTGACGACCTTCAGCAACCAGCAGATTCAATTGGAAGTAGGCTATTTATCATCTGATATGGGGTATTATGCTCAGGTTACAGGACAAGATGCTATCATAATTATCAGTCGAAATGCGATTAATGAGCTGAGAGAATTCATTCGAAATCCGCCGATTATCGAGTAAATGTTGAGATTTCTTGATGATGGCTTGCCAATGAATTTACGCCTCCATAAGAATTTGCTACAATCACAAAATAACTTTCGCTAAAAGATGGATGCAGGTATGCCTCGTCTTAAGATGATACGTGGACCCGAACCGGGTAAAGTCTATGATTTAACCGACGATGTGATCGTGATTGGTCGAGGTCGGAAGAATGAAATCATCGTCCATGACAATGAAGTGAGTCGCCATCATGCCCGCTTGCAACGGGTGCTGGACGATTATGAAATTCATGATGCGGGTTCAACTAATGGCACCTTTGTCGATGGACATCGAGTGGGCGAAGGCGGTTGGATGTTGCACAGCAATTGCATCATCGAATTGGGTGATTCGATAACCTTCCAATATAAGCAAGATAGTTTATCACCCGAAAAATCGGATGATATGTTGGATAAGCTGAAAGATAAACGACATCCGTTCTTGGTGGTCAAACTGGCATCGAATGAGGGTGAGGAACAAATCTACACCTTGCTTGAAGAAGGAATTGAACTGGGGCGTGACCTTGAGACTAACCATATCATCTTGCAAGAAGCCGAAGTCAGCCGTCGGCACATTCGCCTGACGCAAAACCGAACCGGCTACACCATTGAAGATTTGGGGTCGATGAATGGCACGCTGATAAATGACAAACCCTTAGAACCGGAAGATCCTCATCAACTCCATACAGATGATGTCATCACAATTGGGACAACGGTTCATATGGTCTATGTAGACAAAGCCTCAAAACGCTATGATGAAATTCATGAGCAGATACTTCCCGGTGAACTTGACGAACCCTCGACTTCCAAACGCTTGCGTACTCCCTTGGATGATTCTTCCATCATAAAACGTACCACCTCTTCTGTTCAGTCGCTGGGTAGTGGCTTGCAAGAAGGTGATTTATTCGATTTCATCTTCCTTGCGTCGGCACGAGAAGATTGGGAAGATGCGGTGGGGCATCTGTTTGTTTATTTGGAAGATCATGAAATCCCGGTTTGGTCGGATCAATATCTGGAGCCAGAGAGCGATGATTGGCGCAAGGCACATGAGCAAGCCTTGATGGAGTGTAAAGCCTTAGTCGTGGTTATCTCGCCCAGTGCGATGCAATCCAATTATGTCATGCCCAGTATTCGGCACTTTATCAACCGAGAAAAGCCGATTGTGCTGGTGCAATATCAAAAGGTTGATCGTCTGCCCATGAGTATTCAGAATCTGCCGATTATTCAATATAATCTCATGAACCCTGAAAAATCCTTCAGGACGATTTATGAAGAAATCATGCGGAAGGTCAGGGAGTAATTGACAATCCGCTAACTGTCGGTAAGGCATTACAACAGGCTAAAGCTCGTCTTGTGACGAGTGACACTGCCTCTTTAGATGTGCAAGTGATGCTTGCCGAAATAATGGACGTGAATCGAGCGTATTTACTCGCCTATCGTGACCAACCGCTTAGTCCAAATCATCAAGCACAATTTGAAGCATGGGTCTCTCGTCGTGAAGCAGGTGAGCCGATTGCCTATATTCTAGGTCGCAAAGGGTTTTATGACCGTGAATTTATCGTCTCGCCCGATGTCTTAATCCCCCGCCCTGAGACAGAACATCTACTGGAAATCGCTTTGGAATATGGGACGACTCATCCAACCTGTGTGGCTGTTGATGTTGGGACAGGAAGTGGCGTGCTGGCAGTGACCTTCAAAGCGAATATCCCCCATTCAACTGTATATGCTGTTGATGTAAGCAAAAAAGCACTAGACATCGCCCGAAGCAATGCCGAAAAACATCTAGTCGAGATTCGTTTTTTACAGGGTGATTTGTTGCGACCGCTTGTTGAGCAAGATATAGAAGTTGATATCGTCATGGCGAATCTGCCTTATATCCCAACCGCTGACCTTGCGAAATTGGAAGTCGGCAAACATGAGCCTATGACGGCGTTGGATGGTGGTCAGGATGGCTTGGATTTTATCCGTCGAATGCTGGCAGATGTTCCGAAAGTATGCCGACCACAAGCCCAGATTTTTCTAGAAATTGGTGCGGAGCAAGGACAAGCTGTGAAAGCCCTCGCTCTTGAGATGTTGTCGCCCCAGTCGGTTCGGGCGATTCCCGATTATGCAGGACATGACCGCGTGGTGGTAGTTGACGTCTAAAATTGGTCGAAGAGTATCGGATTACCGTCGGGATCGATCAGAGTGATGCTCGCAGGACCTTCGGTGTTTTCATCGGCTTTTTGTACCAACTTGACATCTTGTTCTAAAAGATGCTTCTGGATAGCACGCACATCGGTTGGGTTAAAAGTTAAGATATTGTTCTCGAACATGCCTTGAAACAGTCCGATTTTGGTCTTGCCATTTTCTAGCATGAGCCAATTTTGTTCGATGTCGCCATCGAGTTTCTTGAAGCCCAATTTTTGATAAAAGTCGAATGAGGCACGAATATCTTTGACCGCGAGACTAATTGAAAATGTACCGAGTTCCATCAAATTCCTCCGATTATTACCAAGAGACAATGGATATTGAACAGGCTAAATCGTATCGCTCCCAGCCGATTTCTACAGGTTGACGGCGATAAATTTCCATCGCGGGGAGATTAGCAGGCTTGAAGCGACTATTGGGCAACCAATGCTTGAATAAATATTGCCATGCTCTATCAATCAAATAGATTTCGCCTTGGCAGTCGATTTTAGCGACGGTACATGCGGGCAACGTTCTCTCACTGACCGCTCCATCAACTTGCCAATGTTCGGGTATCCGTAGACACCAATCAAAACGACAGTGTTTTAAGGGTGTGATTTCAGGGTCATCCTGAGACATGCCGTAGAGTAACGTGTGTTCCATGTGTCCACCTTTATTGAAATACCAGTCCATGAGTTGGTTGTATCCTGCAATCGAACGTTCCAGCTCGTAGGCGTTTTGCACGCGGACGTAAGCGATTCGTTGTTCGGGTAAATCTTGCAATTCCACCCTAAACTCACCTGTGTCCTCGAATGCTTGGAGCATAGTCTCAGTGTAAAAGGGAAATCCCTCGATGATTTGACCATTCTTGCGCTCTTTAAGTGGGGTGATGCGATCCCATTTGCTGGCAGAGATACCGTAGCGTTTCTTAAATGTCCTTGAGAAGTTAGAAAGGGATTGGAAGCCAGTGTCAAACGCGACTCGTTGGATGGGACATTGGGGTGAGGCTTTGAGTAAGGTCACCGCACGCTCTAGTCGGAGGCGGACGACAAACTGATTGACGGTTTCGCCAATCAGCGAGGAAAAGATACGATGAAAATGAAAAGGTGAAAATCCAGCGACTTCTGCTAACCTATCAAGGGATAAGTCTTCGGTGATGTGGTCGCGGATAAAATCAATGACACGATTGAAACATTGAATGTAGTCATTTTGTTGTTGCATTTGGTTTACAATTTCTCATTTCCCGTATTCAGTTTATTATCAAGCGTTCATGACTCATAAGCAAGCTGGGCAATCAACAATGGAATCTTCTCTGCGTGACCAGTTCCTTCTCGACCCTGATGTGATATTTCTGAATCACGGTTCATTTGGTGCCGTTCCAAAACCTGTTTATGAGGCACAGCAAGCGTGGCGCGACCGTATTGAACGCCAGCCCGTGCAATTTTTCCAACGAGAATTCAATGAGCATATGAATCATGCGAGAAGCTGTCTGGCAGATTTTTTGCATACTCAGGCAGACAATCTCATCTTTATGCCGAATGCCACAACGGCACTGAATATGGTCATTAAGTCGCTGAATTTGCAAATGGGTGATGAAATCCTCACGAGTGACCATGAGTATGGTGCGCTGGAACTGACATGGGAATTTATCCGTCGGAAAACGGGGATTACGATGGTTCCACATTCCATCAAGTTGCCTCTGACCAACCCAGATGACTTTGTCGAGGATTTCTGGGAATCGGCCACAGTAAAAACGAAGGTGATTTTTCTCAGCCACATCACCTCAGCAACCGCCTTGATATTACCATTAGAAGAGATTTGTCGGCGGGCGCGAGATGCTGGGATTTTGACTATCATTGATGGGGCACATGCTCTGGGGCAAATACCCTTGAATGTTGAAATGATAGGAGCAGATTTTTATGCAGGGAATTGTCATAAGTGGTTGTGCTCGGCACGTCATGCGGGTTTTTTGTATGCACGACCTGAGATGCAACAATTACTTGACCCATTAGTCATTAGTTGGGGATGGGTAGCGAATAATGATTTCGCCATGCAGAATCAATGGCAAGGTACGCGGGATGTCACAGGCTATTTATCTGTACCCACAGCAATCAAGTTTCAGCAAGAAAATCATTGGGCAGACGTGCAAGCGCGGTGTCATCAGATGGCGAAGGAGACGCTGGTACGCCTGAGTGAATGGTCAGGTTTGTCGCCCCTTTCAATGACTGATGAGTGGTATGCTCAG
>JANQRM010000610.1 GCA_028284565.1 Anaerolineae bacterium
GTAATTCGGAATCAAAGGTGGTGAAGCCATCGGTGCGTCCGGGATGGGCAATCAGACAAACTCCGCCATCCTGATGTCCTGCGTCAACCACCTCAGCCGTGTCATTCGTCGCTAATAAAAAGCCTGCCTCTTTCATGAGCAAGCCAGAGGATTTATCAGTAGATAATTCTTGAGCTTCCAACAGATTATAAATTTCATGGGGTTGTTGTGCGACGGGCGTGGCGACGATATTAGCGAGAATAGCCTCTGCATCATCTAGTGGCAAATGACCTTGCTCGTATAGTAGGTTGAACGTCTGTGAGGTAATAGCTTGTTGTTTCTTTAAGATCGCTTTTGCCAACTCCGCTAATTCCAATTGCTGTGGGTCGAAGCCATAACAGAGAATATCGACTATCCCACCCCGCCAACGTGTCGTCATCTCGACAGCAATCAGTGTGGGCATGGACTTTTCGATGGCGAGTTGTTGGATGTCCCCAATCGTATCAACGCGGTCATGGTCGGTGATAGCAATGAGCGCAAAGCCCGCTTGTTTCACATGGTCGATGAGGTCGGCTGGTTTCCATGCACCATCACTATTGACCGTATGGAGTTGTAAATCAATCGAATCATCGGGATGCAGAATGAGGTTGTGTGTTGAATTAGACATCGCCATCATACAAGTCCTTGATGATATGGCGTAAATGTACTGCCTCGCGGAGGTCGGTGTTGTCGCTGAACTGGCGCAGACTACCGATATGTCGGCGTTGAGCGATACTTTGAACGGCTGGGTCGGTGATCTGGGCTTGCAACTGCTCCGCTAACCGATGGGCATGACTCACCATAAAAGGACGGTCATGAAATTGGGAGAGTCGCGGTTCGATGGAGTCCGTTAATTGAAGTGCATTGTGTTGGTGGATGAGAATCGCATAGGCTTCTCTATAGGCAGATTCGCGATCTTGCCATGTCTCGCCAGTTTGCATGCGACGCAAAATCGGAGTCAGTTCGTCTGCTTGTGGCAATTCAGCAAAAGCCGTGCCAAACCACTTGGGATAGGGTGCATATTGCTTATGGAGTAAGAACCACAGGTGTATGATACTCCGCACTATTCGTCCGGCAATCACTGCCGAGCCGAGTTCATCCCCCACATAGCCCGCGCGGGATGCCAGATGATCATCTTGACTCAGCCGTGACCAACCCCCAATCAATAAATAGAGCCAGATATCATGGGGAAAATAAGCAAAGCGTTCTCGTATCGCTTGTAAGCCCAAATCATCATGATAGACCGCACCTTTGCTTAGCTCTAACAGAACCTGCTCATCGAGGGAGAGCCAGTCGGACGGAGTCATGGATTCATCCAAATTGATACGCGCCACCCGCCAGACAAAATCGGCTATGGTAAAGATTTCCACCCGATGATTAATCAGTTGCCCGACCTTTGCCTCTTTCAATAATTGCGTGCCATGATCGCCATCGCCAACCAGCGGTTCGCCATAATGTGTCGAATAACCCATGAAGGTTGGTGGCAAGTGTTGACTCATGATGTGTCGAATGGCTTCGTTATGTTGGGTGAAATCGGCTTCTGTCAAAAAGAGCATGGCACGGGGTCCCCAATGGTGGTCGGTGGACATTTCCGTATCGTAGCCTAAGATTTCGGAACCCCCGCCTAGCAATCCCGCCGAATGAGGCAGGTTCGGGAAATGCTCATCTAAAATCGGGCGCAAGGCTTCATGATAAAAGTGTCGGCAGAGTTCTAATCCGGGGATGAAGGTTGGCATGGGTCACCTTGGGATGATTGGTCTAATTTCTGCTTAACAAAACTGCGTTATGGTTAGTGTAACGTATAAAATCATGTAAGGAGACTGCCGAGATGCAACGTCTTGTTTTGTTGATTGTACTATTATTGAGCTTGATGATTCCCTCGCTGGCACAAGATGAGATGGACGACTTGCCCGACCTTGTGTTGGCGATGCGACAGGGCTTCCATCCCGAAGGTATCGTCTGGGATGCAGAAGGTGAGCGGTTCCTTGTCGGGTCATTGACGGAAGGCACGATTTTTGAAGTCGCGGATGACGGCACAGTCAATGCCTTTATCGAAGATGAGGATTTAAGTTCAAGCATTGGGTTGCATATTGATACCGCGAATAACCGCCTGCTTGTTGCCAATGCCGATGCCGGGGTGTTTGCGGGTGGTATGGGCATGGCAATGCTGGGTGTCTATGACCTGGAAACGGGTGAACGTCAGCTGATGGTCGATATGGGCGCGTTGATGCCGGATGTCCCGCATTTTGCCAATGATTTGACCGTTGATGACGAGGGCAATGTCTATGTGACGGATAGCACGGTGTCCGTGGTTTATGTGGTCGATATAGAGGGCAATGCAGACATCTTTGCTCAAGATGAACGCTTTGTGAATCAGAATTTCGGTCTGAATGGGATTGATTTTCATACCGATGGCTATCTGATTGTCGCCGTTGCCGGGGCGGGTGAATTGTATAAAGTGCCACTCGGTGATGATGGCGAAATTACCCAAGTTATGACAGAAGAGCCTTTTGGTGTGGATGGCATGATCTTTGACGAGGACAATAATCTGATCGCGGTAGCAACGACCTTTGGCGAAGCAGGTCCCATGAGTGAATTGCTGTGGATTGCGAGCGAGGACGGTTGGGAAACAGCAACTATTGTCAATCGTGCTGAGTTGGATGGCAGTTTATCTCCCACGACCGTCGCACTACGGGATGGGGTGGCTTATGTTGTTAATGCTCATTTTGATACGATGGGAATGAACACGACGGAGGAATTTGAAATCATCCGCGTTGATTTTGACGAGATGGAATAAGTGAATCTGCAATTTGGGGTGGGAACAACTCCCGCCCCATTTTATCCCCCAAAGACGGTTAGGGACTCCAGCAATATCGGCAACGCCATCAACCGATGCCAACCTTGTGCTTCTGTTGCTAACTGCCCATAGAAATGCAAGCGATTCTGGTTGCTCAGCGAATCTTGTGCGACCTGCAAGAAGAGACTCTCGGAATCGACCAGCCAAGTGGTGATGCCTTCGGGAAAGTTTTCATCAATGCCATCCAGAAAGTGAGGTGATACATAGGGAGTTTGTCTGCGTTGTTCCGCTGTAGGATAAGGACTCGTCGTTGGCTTGAGTGGATGTCCCTCCACAGTCAATAGCGCAATCGGCAAATCTAGTCCCTCGAATTCAGCCAGATGCACCGACATGACGAATCCTCCAACGCGTACCTCGCCTGACCAATCCAATTCACCAGATAGTTGTGTTAATGCTCCGCCCTGTTGTCCCCAAGTCAGCGTGAGTGTTTCTGTCTCTGGTAAATCGACATCGCCCTGCTCACCCTGTAGTTGTGCGGAATGTGAATCGACATGAGCAAAGAGCATAGCTTGTGCATAAGATGGAATCTGCCAGTTGGGACTGAGTTGTCGCATTGCCTTCGCCTATTGACCCGTGTATCTCGCCTGTTTACTATAGCACTTTCAATCGAGCAACCGAAATCACGGCATGTCGAACACCCAAAAACTGACCTACATGCATAAACTACCGCGCTTTCGTTCTCCTTCATGGGCGCGCCTCGTGTCGAATCTGGTCAGCCCGCCGATTACATGGGCAGTCTGGGCATTCGCTACCGCATGGACATACTCCGCCAACCCCAGTGAAGCCCTCCTGTGGACGATTCTCTACACGACATTTGTCAGTTGGTTGCCTGTGATATTCGTTGCCTATCAAGTGAAATCGGGACGAATCGGCAATATCCATATGGATGAGAGCCACGAGCGCATCTTGCCCTTTATTGTCTCTGTCAGTCTCACGGCATTCATTGGCATCATCTTGGCGTTGATGGTCGCGCCTGCCCAGTTGTGGCTGATTGCTCTCATGAGTGCCGTACAGGTTTGTACCCTCGGTGTCATCACGATTGTCTGGCATATCAGTATGCACACGATGAGCATGATGGGGACGACGATGGCGACCTATCTCATGTTCGGCTTTGAAGTGGCGATGGCACTCTTACCCTTGATACTCCTCGTTACATCTGCCCGACTCAAACTCCAACGGCATACTCCCGCGCAACTTGTCTGGGGTGTGATTGTCGGCGGGATGATACCCGTGATTCTGCTCCTCCCCATGCCCCTGCTCTACGATTGGCTAGGGACGTGGTGAGTGTATTGGTTGTTTCTCTCTGGGAAGGCGTTCCAATAATGGCACGGAAGATGATGCTTCTGGCAAGTTAGCAATTTCTCTCCGAAGTTGTTGTGTGTTGTTTCGAAAACTTGGCTCGTTAAGAACAGTCGATACTGTCTCACGAATCTCATCTGGTGTGACGGATACAGCATCCAGTGACACCCCCACGCCCAAATCGACACAACGCATCGCATTCAAGGGTTGGTCAGCACCCATTGGAATCAAGACCATCGGCAGACCATGCGCCAGCGCACCCATGACACTCCCTGAACCCCCATGCGAAATCACAATGTCACTATGGGGCAGAAGCTGGTTTTGCGGAATATATTGAGCAATGTGGATATGAGGCGGTTGTGACCCAAATTCGGCAGGGTCGATATGCTTTCCGACGGTGACAATCACATTCATAGCTAAGTCAGCTAGTCCATCCAACACTCTTGAGAACAAATCCCCAGATTCGGTGTTGAAGATTGTTCCCAGTGTGAAATAAATCGTTGGTGCATCAGCCAAATACTTCTTAATGGGACGAGGCATTTTGGAATATAGGGTCATCGGACGAAACGAATAGGCAGTCTTCGGCAGTGGAAAAGCAGGATGACGATAACTCGGTGGAAAAGGCGACAACACCAGATACCGACTCAACATCCTACAATCCGGGTCGGGTGGCAAGCCATGCTCTGTGCGGACTTCATTCAACGCATCCGCCACCACATCGGGACGCACAAATGCCCCCGACGCAATCACTAATACCGACGCATAGGGAATGCTCAGTCGTTCTCCCACAATCATCGCACCGAAGTCCGTCTCATCACACACGAAAATATCCGGTTGCCATGCCTCACATACAGGGATGAGGTATTCCGCTTTCTGTCTTGCACCCTGACGCGCAAACTTCTCCCGTAAATCAGCTTCTTCGCTCAACATATCCACGGGTCGCAGAGCAATTCTTTGTGGCGGATTGCTATCCTTCTCACCCAATGGAATCACGTTAAAGCCAGCTTGTTCGACTGTCTTCACCATGGAATGCCCGCAGGCAAACATCACCTGATGTCCTGCTGATTGAGTGGCGTTGGCAATGGGTAACATCGGCAAAAAGTGACCATTCCCACCGACAAAGCTAAACAAGGCACGCATAACGACTCCCCGACACACTGCGGATTTTGATAGACAGGGGTGTAATATCCACATAAAATGGTATCAAAATAGTGATGGACATCCGATGACAGACCCCAAACCCAAACGCAAAAATCGACCTGTTTCACGACTACAACTCCTTATCCCCGTCATTGCGTTTATGCTTGCTGTTGCGATGGGACGCTATTTTGGGACGCTAGATGATACCATTCGCTTCGATTCGGTGAGTTATACACCAACCATTATCTTGCCTTTAATCCTCTTTTCAAAACCTATTGTTACCGCAATGAGTATTGGCTTGGTCATCTTCGCCAGTTATCGTCTCTATCTGCTCTATCCCAGCTTGTTGACGAACCTATTCAGCAGTGTCCTCTTCTTGGGCTTCACGGTCTTTTTAATTGCAAATCTGTGGCTTTTCAGCTTTCGTGCCACGGTGACCGACACGCTTCAGTACCAAGACATCTCGTATCAAGCGATTGAATGGTATGACCCAATCGATACGGATACCTACTCTTGTGCATGGGGCTGTTATCATACGAGCTTTTATCAATGTGACTCAGCGGGGATTATCTGCGAGGCATTGGATTATCAGCTGAATTATGTTGAACCTGACTCCGGTATTGAACGAACTGAACGTGCGATTTTATTCACGATTGATAATGAAGTCATTCACGAAATCCCCTTAGCCAGCGAATGAGCCAAGCCATGATAGAGGACAAAACCAAGCGCAAAAACCAGTACACGCCGAGATAGAAGTGGGTAACTTTTTATATGTTTCCATTACTGTTAGTGGGTTTCACATGGTTCATCTTGGGAAATTTCCCTTATTCATCGACTCGTGACGAACAAGTGATTCTCCCGCTTGTGCTGTATCCGGAAATTCTGTGGTTTGTCGGTAGCCTAATCAGCTTGTTGTGCTTTGTCATGATTTACCGAGTTCGGCTTAAGTTACTCGTCAATTTCAATCTTGTGGCATTCGGCACAATTTTGTTGCTTCTTATGTTTTTGATGTTGTTTGTTCCCAATGAAAGAATCCGTCTCAGACAGAGCGTTCATCATCAAGAACAATCCTTTCATCTCATTGACTATTGGATTTACCCGACTTCCATCCGAGATGACCTTGAACGTGGATTTATCGTTCTTTATCAATGTGATTCTTCTGGCATTGTTTGTGAACAACTTTCTCGTGTCAATTGGGGAGGCAATCTTTGGTGGGATGCTCGATATAAATATTACCCTGATATGCCCGATGCCATTCTCGAACAAACGGATGACTCAATCCGCTTGATGATCAATGATGAAGTCGTTTTTGAATTACCCATCGAAGCAGAATAGGAAGTACGCATGAAAACCATCGGTCTCATTGGTGGCATGAGTTGGGAATCCTCCCTCGAATACTACCGAATCATCAACACAGCAACGAAAGAACGCCTTGGTGGCTTACACTCGGCAGAATGTCTCATGTTCTCCTTTGATTTTGCCGAGATTGAAGCACTCCAAGCGTCCGGTGATTGGACAACGGCTAGTCATCGCCTTGCCCAAGCCGCCCGCCAAATCGAACAAGGTGGGGGTCAATGTATCGTCTTGTGTACGAATACCATGCACAAGTGCTTTGATGCCATCGAAGAAGCCGTGAGCATCAACACCATCCACATCGCTGACCCCACTGCAAAAGCTATCCAATCCGCTGGAATCCAAAAAGTCGCCTTGCTCGGCACAGCCTACACTATGGAACAAGATTTTTATAAAGGTCGCTTAATCGACAAGTTTGGCTTGGATGTGCTGATTCCGGATGCAGAAGGACGCGAAGAAGTCCATCGCATCATTTATGAGGAACTCGTACTGGGTGATATTCGGGATGAATCACGCGCAGTCTATCAGGGGATTATCCAACAACTAGCAGATGAGGGAGCGCAAGGTGTGATTTTAGGGTGTACGGAGATTGAACTCCTCATCAAGCCAGAGCATAGCCCGCTTCCGACATTTGATACGACGCGACTCCATGCCCTCGCCGCCGTGGATTGGGCATTGGCTTAAGTTAGCGCAGTTTCTTCTTGAAGAAGTTCTTTCGCTTCTTCGATACTTTCTACAAAGGTCAGTTGTTGCAGTTTAGGAATGATCGTTTGGAGTGTCGGATATAAACGATGCCAGAACAAGTCATCCGTCACAACAACCACCTGTCCCATATTGGGAATACGGTCACGAAGAGTCTTGCGGGCAAGCCCAAATAAGTTTCTGGGATATTCGATCGTGGGGCGTAAATCCACAATCAAATCGACCGGATAGGGCTTTTGTTGGAGATAGGATTCAATCTCTACAAAGACTTGATGGAAGACTCGTTCAGTCCAGCCTTCCCCATAACAAACCTTCAGGACGGTTTGTTTATCGTTGAACCAACTCACTTGTGCGGTCATCTGTCTCCCTCAATAAACTATCCCCATTATAAGCGATGACACAGACAATATCTTCCTTCAGGTGACCGAAAATTATATTAGTCACTTGACTAATAGCATACGATAATTTTACTCTGAAAAGAATTAATATTCTGGAATATATACAATTTATCGACAATGCAATGCAACTTGAAATATCAATCGTGATGAGGGGCTTTTTGTACGGGGATTTGATGCTCGATGACAGTTGTGCCTGCTGCTGAGTGATGTTGTAGATACATTTCTCTTCCGAGACCTGCAAAATGGTAACCTTGCGTGTCCATCCACGCCCCCAACACCCCAAAGGGTAAATGAGAAGCCGTATTCCCTGTTTGCACAATTGTCGCCATGGTCTCGCAACCGGGCAAGGTGCGGATTGTGAACGGCTCTGTCACGGAATCTAAATTTGCTTCATCAACCAAGAAACCCATTTCGACATCCATAGGTTCATCTGGCACAAAGGATTGTGTATAGTCCATCGCCACCAGATAGCCCCATGATGGTTGCTTTTGACAGCGAATCTGATGAAATAAATCCACTGCACCCACAAAATTGGGGACAGTCTGTCGGATAGAAGCAAAGCACTGGTCAGGGATAGCTTTCAAAACGATATTGAACTCCTCTGCCAATGTGCCTTCATGTTGCAATTGATACAGCCGACTCTGGATATGTTGTAAACGTTGTTGTTCAGCAAGGAGGGTTTGTTCGACCTGTTGCTTCTGCTTTTGGAGCATGGCTTCCAGTTCATCCAACGCGATTGATTCATGCATCAACCGACGTACTTGTTCCAATGAAAAGCCGAGTTCTTTCAGAACGACAATGCGGTTGAGGTCAGACAGTTGCGCCGCCCGATAATAACGATAGCCTGTATCGGGGTCGGTATAAGCCGGAGTGAACAAGCCAATCGTGTCATAATGACGCAACAGGCGCGGGTTGATATGGGCGATTTTGGCAAATTCACTAATTTTGAACATAACATGATTAACTGGCTGATTTTCCTCTACCATATCACAAAACTTAGCTTAATTGTTCCACCCATAAAGTCCACGTTGATAACCTGCTAGACCTCGATTATGCTGTTTCGACTTGGATTTATTATGACGTAGTGGAAA
>JANQRM010000627.1 GCA_028284565.1 Anaerolineae bacterium
AATCACAACGGTCTAACTCATCTTGAATCTGCATCGCCCAGCTTTGCATGGGGACGAGAGATTCATCCATCCACGCGGACACGCCATCCAGCGCATTCAGGGCATCGTACAATTCAACTGCCAGTGGGCGGGTATCTTTTTTGGAATAACTTATGAAAATGTGCATCGGCACTCACAACATTCTAGTCGATTTAGTCTATGTCTGATTATGGCGATTCGTAGGCATTAACTCAAGCCCAAGCGTCAAAATAAACCCATCAGACGACGATTTTTTGTCACATCCATACACTTACATCACACGACAGCCCACCCTCAAGTGTTAGAAAATCGTTAGATTCCGAAAAAAGTCCTTGCGTTGGACGTAGCGTCCAGCCTTAGCCTCTAAGAGATGACTGCATCATCAATTGTCCAAAACATACTCGAAAGGTCTCTATCATGAGTGAAGCACTAGTTATCAGTCGGTCTATCGACATAGACGTTTCTGCAAGTGAACTGTGGGCAAAAACTGCCGAAGATTTTGGTGGCATTGACAAATGGATCGCTAGCATTTCCGATGTCACCTTCCATCCCACCGCAAGTGGTAACTTACTGGGTGCGGAACGAGTCTGTGTCAGTCCATTCGGCGAGACACACGAAACGATGGTCATCTATGATGAAGCACAACGCCACTTTGCCTATGAAATCGAAGGCTTACCACCGCTTATCTCGCGTGCAGTCAACAATTGGCTCATTACGGAAACAGGTGATAATCAATCGGCTATCGAATTCCGTGTCGAACTTGATCTTGTCCCGAATGCAGATGCGGAGATGGTGGCTACCTTGAAAGCACAAATGGGTGACTTACTGAGCCAAGTGACTGAAGAACTCAAGCACTATGTCGAGACAGGTGAGGCGCATCCACGTAAAATCGAAGCGATGCAAGCGTCTTAATCTATAACGATGACTTTTGGAATACGAAACATATTCTGGAAGTCAGTTTCAATCAAGCTTACAAGCGGAGCGAATCCCATGTTCACCACCGGAGAATTTACCAAAATCGCACGAGTATCCCGCCGTTTATTGCGCCACTACCGCGAGATTGGCTTGTTCCTGCCCCAACGCTCAGAACCACAGTCGGGCTATCACTACTACAGTGTGAGTCAGTTGCCCCGTTTGAATCGCATCCTTGCGCTCCGTGACTTGGGATTCACGTTGGAACAAATCCGTCGCACGATTGGTAGCGATGTGTCTTTAGATGAGTTGCGCGGGATGTTACAAATGCGAAAAGCCGAGATTGAACAAACCTTAAATGACGAAATCCAACGCCTCCGCAGTGTGGAATCGCGCTTGCAGATGCTTGACCAGAGCCGTCCCAACTTGGAAGTGGTCATCAAACCCATTCCAGAACAAGCTATCATCTCGTCGCACTATATCTGTAACTCTATTGAACATAGCTTTCAGCTGATACACCAAACACACCATCACCTACCCGCTGTCATCGGACAGAAAAACCTCAATGAGATGATTACGATGTTGCATTCAGAAGATTTCAAGATTGAAGGCGCAAACGTCGAAATAGGCTATCTCCTCGCTAATCCCAAACAAGTCTCCGAAGTCGAGATACAAGGGCTAGCTTTCGCACCCAACACGCTACCTGCTGTCGAAACGATGGTCACCACCGTCGTTACCGAAAGCCCCGACTTTTGGCAAGTGGGGACAGCCGCTATCGGTGAATGGATTGAAACCCATCAATACCGCATTATTGGACCACAACGCGAAATTTGGCACACTTATCCTAACAATCCACAGGAGTACCCCATGATTGAATTGCAAATCCCTGTGGAAAAGCAACCCCTATCCGATCACTACCAATTAAATGCCTGAAAATTCAGGAAAGGAAACAATCTCATGGAACTCAAGAAACAAATCACCGTTAATGCACCCTTTGAAACAGTCTGGAAGATTCTATTTGAGGACTTCGACAAAGTGGGTGACTGGACAACGGCTGTTGATAACTCTGTGCCTAATCCCCACGCCAAGCCCGTGAATGGCGAAGACTTAGGCGGACGCATCTGTGACTCGCCCTTCGGTCGCACAGTCGAGAACTTTATCGACTTTGACGAACGCCATAATCGCTTCACCTACGAAGTGGAATCTGGCTTGCCCTTCTTCGTTAAACATGGACAAAATACATGGCAAGTCACACCTAAAGGCAAGCAAACCCTTGTCGATATGCACATGGTCATGGATTTGAATCTCTTTCCCGGCAAATTGATGCAATCTGTGATGCGTCGTCAGATGAACAACCTCGTGGATGACTTGCTGGAAGAACTCAAATTCTATGCAGAAACAGGCGAAGTTCATGCCCGTGTGGAACGTCGCAATGCCGCATAACGCCCCATCCAACAGTCCTGTTGAACGATTGCAATGGGACTGTGCAATGCTCCGAAGTCAAAAGCGAGATGATCATGCTCAATAAATTGCTAAATCGCCAAAACGATTCCCTAAGAAACATCACCATCGACAACGCCGACATCTGCTTCCGTGAGATACGAGTCGATGTAGGCAAAAACCCGCCCCTGATTATCGGCTTACATGGCTATGGCTCGAATGAGAAACAGATGGAAACACTCGTCGGGCTAGACATCGACCAGCCCCATATCTACCTCGCACCTCGCGCCTTTGAATCTGTTGATAACGGGGGATATGGTTGGTTTCCAGCGCAAATTGTAGGAAATCAAATCGAAACAGACACCAACATGGTTCGCTCTGCCTTAGCGCGCGTCGCCGGTTTTTCTCATCATTTTGCTAACCAGTATCAAGCTGACCCAGAGCGAATCTACATGGTGGGCTATAGTATGGGCGGTAGTATGAGTATGATGCTGTCTCTACTACATCCAGATAGTGCCACAGCCTTCGTTGCTATGGCAGGGACCTATCTCCCGCAAATCACCTAATTCACCGCACCTCAAAGCTAATTACAGGGCAAACCCATCTTTGTCGGACATGGCATATTGGACAATCTGATTTCGCAAGACACCATTCGTGAAGCGATTCAATTCCTCACAGACAAAGGGATGGCTGTCACATTCCATGAATATCGGATTCCACACGTTATTGGCACACAAGAACGCGCTGATGTCAGTGCATGGCTGAATGAGTTGATGCGCTAAGTCGCGATCATCGGCGGGACTTTCGTATGCCAATCGGTCACTTGTTGATAGGCATGTCCCACTCGCAAGAGGGTCGATTCATCATAGGGTGCGCCAAGCAATTGCAAGCCAATCGGCAGTTGGTTGCTGTCGAAGCCACAGGGGATGCTGAGTCCCGGCGTACCCGCCAGATTCGCGGATAGCGTCAGGATGTCCGTCAGATACATCTTCATCGGGTCATCCATGTTCTCCCCAAATTTGAAGGCGGTTGTTGGGGAGACGGGTGCGGCAAGGACATCTACCTGCTCAAACACCTTGTCAAAATCCGCTTTTATCAGAGTACGAACCGCCTGAGCTTTGCCATAATAGGCATCATAGTAGCCAGCTGACAGAGCATAGGTTCCCAGCATAATCCGTCGCTTGACCTCATCCCCAAATTGGGCGCGGGTGACTTTATAAGTATTCCACATATCGCCTGTTTCGATACGCGAACCAAAGCGCACTCCATCATAACGCGCGAGGTTGGCACTGGCTTCCGCTGGCGCGAGGATATAGTACACGGGCAAGCTATATTCGGTATGCGGTAAGCTGACTTCTACCAATTCACAGCCGAGTGATTCGAGCTGGGCAATGGCTTGACGAACGGCTTCTTCTACGTCGGGTTGCATCCCATCGAGGAAATATTCTTTGGGCAAGCCGATTTTGAGTCCCTTGATGTCTTGCTGGAGTTCATCCACATAATTCGGAACTGGCATATCCATACTCGTGGAATCGTGCGGGTCGTGTCCGGCGATGACTTGCAATATCCGTGCGGAATCTTCGACTGTGCGAGTCATAGGTCCTGCTTGGTCTAGGGATGACCCATAGGCAATCAATCCATAACGTGAAACTCGTCCATACGAGGGCTTCAACGCCGTGATGCCACAAAATGCACCCGGAAGCCGAATACTCCCGCCTGTGTCTGTACCGAGTGCGCCGAGAGCAAAGCGCGCAGACACCGCCGCCGAACTCCCACCACTCGAACCGCCCGGCACATGCGCCACATTCCATGGATTTTTGGTATTGAAGAATGCCGAATTTTCTGTGGATGACCCCATCGCAAATTCATCCATATTCAGCTTACCCAGTAGGACAACACCTGCATCATAAAACCGTTGCACACAGGTCGCAT
>JANQRM010000628.1 GCA_028284565.1 Anaerolineae bacterium
AGCATATCTTTTGCTGTACCTTCAATCGCCTGTTGCAAAGCATTCGCCCCGCCCACAATATCTAGAATTTCCGTCGTAATCGCCGCTTGACGCGCTTTATTGTATTCCAACGTCAAATCTTCAGTGAGCTGGGTAGCATTGTCGGTAGCATTCCGCATCGCCGCCATCCGCGCCGCATGTTCACTTGCAATCGATTCCAGCAAGGCTTGATACAACTGCAATTCGGTAAAGCGTGGCACAATTTCATCCACGACAGCACCGATATTGGGTTCATACTCATAAACCGAACTGCCCTGTGTGACATCGGCGACATCTTTGACATACTCACTTGCCACTTGACGCGCAACGGAGTCGGTCGTCAGCGGCAACCACGGCAACACCGTTGGACGTTGCGAGAGCATATTGATAAAGTCTGTATACGCAACCAGCACTTCATCTACTTCACCACTCAAATAGGCATCCTTCGCTATCCGAGCGACGGCTGAAATATCGGCAATGCCCGGTTCAGCAGGCAAATCACTAAACTCGGCGACGATGTTTGCACCAAGACGGAATAATGAATCGCGTCCTTTACGACCAATTGTCACATACTGCACAGGTTTACCAAGATTATTCGCAAACCGCTCAGCGACTCGCAAAATATTCCCGTTATAGGACCCCGCCAAGCCGCGATCAGACGTGATCAATACCACCATCACTACTTTTACATCCTCGCGGGAGGTCAACAGCGGATGGATAGGCGTACCACTCGGAGAAGCCGCTTGGATATTCAATAGAATCTCCCACGCCTTTTCTGAATAGACCCGACTCGCTAACGCACGCGCTTGCGCTTTCCGCACACGAGAAGCCGAAACAGCTTCCAACGCACGGGTGATTTGCGCGATATTCTTGACACTTTTAATACGATTTTTGACATCTCTTAAGTTTGGCACCGAGCATCTCCTTTCGTTGTTTTATTGGGAGACTTAGGACCAAGACTCATTGAAGGTGTTCACAGCATCAGAAATTTGTGTTTCGAGATCATCATTCAAGCCAATTGTTGCGCTTTCACGCACCGCTTCGGCTAATTCCGCGAATTGCGTGTGCAAGGCACGTCCAAAAGCATCTTGCCAATCGCCAATTCGCTCCACTTCGACACTGTCTAATAAACCTTCTGTACCGGCATAGATGTAAATGATTTGATCTTCCAATGGGAGCGGTTGATATTGGGGTTGTTTAAAGAGTTCGTTCAAACGCAGACCGCGATCCAACTGTTCTTGTGTTGATTTATCGAGGTTCGAGCCAAATTGAGCAAATGCCGCCAAGTCACGGAATTGTGCCATCTGCAGACGCAGACCACCCGCCACCTTCTTCATCAACTTCGTTTGGGCATCCCCGCCCACACGGCTAACACTAATACCCGTATTCAGAGCTGGTCGTTGACCTGCATAGAAGAGTTCGGATTCCAGATAAATCTGTCCATCCGTAATCGAAATCACATTCGTCGGCACAAACGCTGACACATCACCAAGTAAAGTTTCGATTACAGGCAGAGCGGTCAAACTACCGCCACCGCGCTCATCACTGAGTTGGGCGGCGCGTTCCAACAGACGACTATGCAAATAGAAAACATCACCGGGGAAGGCTTCACGTCCGGGTGGGCGACGCATCAGCAAAGACACCTGACGATAGGCATTCGCATGTTTCGAGAGGTCATCATAAATGACAAGTGCGTCCATTCCATTTTCCATGAACCACTCGCCAATCGCACAACCAGAGAAGGGAGCCAGATATTGCAACGCGGCGGATTCAGAAGCTGTCGCAACAACCAAGGTTGTGTATTCCATCGCACCTTCAGCTTCTAGACGTGCCACAATCCGCGCCACTTCACCACGACGCTTACCCACAGCGACGTAGATACAGTACATATCTTGCCCTCTTTGGTTGATAATCGAATCCACGGCAATTGCAGTCTTGCCTGTTTGGCGGTCACCAATGATCAACTCACGTTGCCCACGGCCAATAGGTATCATGGCATCAATCGCAAGAATACCTGTTTGTACAGGGCGGCCCACTCGAGCACGTTCCATCACGCCCGGTGCAATCCGTTCAACGTTGTAGTATTCATCAAAGGCGATAGGACCTTTACCATCAATCGGAATACCTAACGCATCGACCACACGACCTGCTAAAGCTTTCCCAACTGGCACGGAAGCGATACGACCTAAGGGGCGGACTTCATCGCCTTCTTGAATTTCGTCATAGTCACCCATGATGATGACACCGACATTATCTTTTTCGAGGTTGAAGGCAATACCCGCGACCCCATTACGGAAGCGGACGAGTTCGTTGTAACGGATATTTTGCAAACCCGAAACACGGGCAATCCCATCCCCAACTTCTTCAACAAAGCCAACTTCAACAGCTTCGATTGTCGTTTCAAAACCCTCGATCTGCTTCAGTATCGAATCATATACGTTGTCTGCCATTCATTGGCTCCTTTGATTAATAATCACTAGACGAAAGGTGCTGTTTCATTCGCTGTATAGATAAGCTATACAGTCATTGCCAAAAATAAATGATTGTTGAATGATTGGGTGATTGTCGGTCAATATTGAGGAAACTAGCACAGGACAAAACCTACTGACGCACAAATCAGCCCGTTTCCACGCATTTTAGCGTATGAACCGCCGTTTGTCCACTTTTTCACAAATGAAAAAACGTTCTCACCCAATTGTCTTTCCCGTCTGCTAAGAGTACTGTCGAGAAGCGAGATTATCAACCCAAAAGATGCGCTTGAACTTGTGCAGATGTGACCAAATATTTTATCTCTCGCCATTCCGAGTTATGCTAGTGCGATAGACATCCACAGTCACCTGAAGGGCATTACATGCTACGACGTTTCCTCCTCTATCTCTCTACGGCAGACTGGGCAAAAAACATCACCAGCAATTGGGGGGTTGCTCAGCGTGTTGCCCGACGTTTCGTCGCCGGAGAAGAATTTGAAGATGCTGTTTCCGCAACCAAAGAACTGAACGAACAAGGCATCCTCGTCACGCTCGATTATCTGGGAGAGAGTGTCGAAAAAGCCGAAGATACAGAGGAGATACTCCGAACCTACCAACAAATCTTAGATCGCATCGCATCCGATAAGTTGCAAGCGAGCGTTTCACTCAAACTCACCCATATCGGCTACGACATTAGCGAAGAACTTTGTGTCAACAATCTACGCCATATCCTCACAGCCGCTAAACAACATAACATTCGCATAACCGTTGATATGGAAGGCAGTAAATACACGGATGCCACCCTTCGCATCTACCGCACCATGCGCGATGAATATAGTTTCGATCTCGTCGGCACTGTCATCCAATCTTATTTATACCGAAGTGAGCAAGATATGAAAGAACTTGTTCAAGAAAACGCCCATATTCGCCTGTGCAAGGGAGCTTATTTAGAACCGCCCAAAATCGCCTTTCCAGAGAAGAAAGATGTCGATGCCAATTTCGTAGAGTTAATGTCCAGTTATCTCTTAGCGGATACCGACGCTTATCTTTGCCTTGCCACCCACGATGAAAATATGATCCAAGCAACTGAAGCAGTCATCGAACAAAACAACATTGCCAAAGACCGCTACGAGTTTCAGATGTTGTATGGCATTCGCACATCACGCCAGCACGAATTGGCAGAAAAACACAAAATGCGGGTCTATGTGCCGTTTGGCGAAGCATGGTATCCCTACTTCGTGCGTCGTCTCGCAGAACGCCCAGCGAATGTCTGGTTCTTTGCCCGTAGCCTTTTCGGACGCTGATAATACGATATAGTCAAAGCAAAAATGTAAGGGCGAACAGCTGTACGCCCCTACAAAGGTGTGATTTAGACATATAGGAGAAAACATGCTTCCCAAATTCCATAACGAACCCTTTACTGATTTTTCTATCACCGAAAATGCCCAAGCCTTCCAACAAGCCCTCGACAAGGTGAAATCCGAACTCGGAAAGACTTATCCCCTTGTCATTGGCGATGAACGCATCGAACTCGATAAGACCTTTCCCTCCGTCAACCCAGCCCGACCCAATGAGGTTGTCGGCTACTTCGCTGATGGCGATGCCAGCCATGTTGATAAAGCCATCGAAGTCGCTAGCCAAGCCTTTGAAACATGGCAATATACGCCAGCCGAAGAGCGCGCCCGCTACCTCTTGCGTGCCTCAGCCGAGATGCGTCGGCGGAAACATGAATTTAGTGCTGTCATGGTACTCGAAGTCGGCAAAAGTTGGGCAGAAGCCGATGCCGATACCGCCGAAGCCATTGACTTCCTCGAATATTATGCGCGTCGCATGGTCGAACTTGAAGACAGTAGCGACCAATTGGCAGAATACGAACCCGAACAACTCCAACTTCGTTATATCCCGCTAGGTGTTGGGGTCATCATCCCGCCTTGGAACTTCCCCAATGCCATTCTGGCGGGCATGACAGGAGCCGCTATCGTTGCAGGCAACACGGCTGTCATCAAGCCCGCCGAACAAAGTCCATGGATTGGTTGGAAGGTTGCTGAACTATTCTGGAATGTTGGATTACCCAGTGGGGTTCTCAACTTCTTGACCGGACCCGGTGAAGTCGTAGGCGCACGCATGGTCGAACACCCCAAGACACGTTTTGTTTCCTTCACAGGCTCTCGTGAAGTCGGCGTAAAAATTTACGAACAAGCCGCCAAAGTCCATCCCGGACAAAAATGGCTCAAGCGAAGCATCCTCGAAATGGGCGGGAAAGATGCCGTTGTGGTGGATGAGTCCGCCGACCTTGATGCCGCCGCCGAAGGCATTGTCGCCAGTGCCTTTGGTTTTCAGGGACAAAAATGTTCTGCAGGGTCGCGCGCGATTATCGTCGATTCCGTCTATGACACGGTACTTGAAAAAGCCCTTGAATTCGCCAGAGACATCTCCGTCGGAGCAACCGATCAAGGCAAAGATGTCTACATGGGACCCGTCATTGACCCCGAAGCCTACGAAAAAATCCGCAGTTACATCGACATCGGCAAAAATGAAGGCAAGCTCGAAATGGGTGGTGATGTCATTGATGACAATGGCGGGTATTTCATTCAGCCCACCATCTTCAGCGACGTAGACCGCGATGCCAAAGTCGCCCAAGAAGAGATATTCGGACCTGTCGTGACCTTTATCCGCGCCAAAGACTTCGATGATGCCCTCGACATTGCCAATGATACCGACTACGGCTTAACCGGAGCCGTCTACAGCAATGAACGCGCCCACTTAGAGAAAGCTCGCAATCAATACTTCGTCGGCAATCTCTATCTCAATCGTAAATGCACGGGTGCATTGGTGGGTGTCCATCCCTTTGGCGGTTTCAACATGAGTGGGACTGACAGCAAAGCTGGCGGACCCGATTACTTGCTCCTCTTCACACAAGGCAAAAGCATCGCAGAACGCCTGTAGTTACAATCATATGGGGATACAACTTGTGTCCCCTGTTCCCTCATTTTGTGTCATCACCATCGCCACCCAACGCCATCGACCTGCGATATGCCGCCCAAATCGCTTCACTCACCACCGTCCGCAAACGCCCCTTCTCCATCTCATACAAGGCGGCGGCTGTAGTCCCACCCGGACTCGTCACTTGATTTCGCAACTGTGCCGGATGTAACCCCGATTGCATCGCATACTCAACTGAGCCAGACAGCGTCTGCAATACCAACTTTTCCGCATCTCGCCGAGAGAATCCCATATGCACCCCGGCATCAATCAAGGCTTCCATGAACAAGAACACATACGCTGGACCCGTGCCACTTAACGCCGTTGCCATATCTAAGAAGCGTTCATCATGGACTCGGATTTGCTCACCCAACGCTCCGATAAGAGCTTCCGCTTGAGATAGCCCCTGTTCTTCTACTGCTTGCCCAGCGCACCACACAGTAATCCCTTTACCAATTTGCCCCGGCGTATTCGGCATGGAGCGCACCACACGTGCATTCAACAAGCCCCCAGAAATCGACTTCAAGGTTGCCCCTGCAACAATGCTCACAATCAACTCGATTTTGTCCACACGCCCTCGCAACACGGGCAACACCTTGTCCATCGCCTGAGGCTTTACAGTCAACACCAGAATATCCGCTTCTTCCGCCGCCTCTAAATTATCAGTCAGGGTACGGATACCATACTGCTCTACAAGTGCTTGACAACGTGCCGCATTCGGGTCCGACGCAATGATATGCTCTGGTGAAAGTAGTTTTTTGTGGAGAACACCTTTAAACATTGCCTCACCCATCACGCCAGCACCAATGAACGCGACTGTTTTATTTTCAAAAACCATGTCAATTAGCCTCTCTAATTTAGTTCGGGACTATCGGGTTTATCCAAACTCAGCAAGTAAAATACCCGATCATGCCCTTCGTGATTTGCTTGTAAAAAGTCTGTTGCCAAATAACCATAATTCAACAAGTCCACCATCACCTCCCGCAAATGAGAACGCCACGTATTGGCTAAGGAATCATCCTGCACCTCAATCGCAGGAAAGTCTCGCGGTATCTCCACTAATGCAAACGAAGTAGTCGGTGAACTGGTCATCGCTTGGGGTATCGGCAATGCTTGCTCATTAAAGACAACTGGATTGGCAATTGGGGTATCAGCTTGCAGATAATGTTCTAAAGTTAGCGGTGAGCGATTGCCATGAACGCGCTCCTCAACACGGCGTTTGGAGACCCACCACTCCACAGACAGCCGATCACCACTCAAATTACGCCCCACGAGACCATCTCCAAAATAGTCAGGGATATACGCATCGGCAATTACACCCAGCTTATGAATATTCAAATAGGCATTCTTAGCGAGAACAGGATCGAAGGTCCATGTAATCATATGAATCCCTTTACGCATCGCTATCTTGCGCTGTTCCAACTTCAGGTGATAACCGATATTACGACCACGATAATTTTGGAGAACAATCAAACGCTTGGAATAAATCAACAGATTGGTCATTGCCAACTCACGATCGTTCAAGTGGCGAATCTTATGTGTTCCTAACATGCCAATGAGCAAACCGACAAGGCGTTCCCCATCCCACGCCCCTAACACATGACCGCCATAATTGATGATTGACCAGAGCATATGGGCAGAAACTAGATTTTCAGCATCTTTACCCCAATAAGCACGTTGCACATCCATAGATTGTTGTATTTCTGGTACAGTCTGAATTAAACGAATATCGATAGGCATCTAAAGAATCCTCAAGTTTTGCGTGGGCGACGACGAAAGGTATTGCGAATCAATTGCCAAAGGTGTCGCTGGTGTGGCAAGTAAGATAATAAGGTATCTTCAAACCGCTTGGGATGAAAGCCAAAATGATTGAAGGTATTTCCCAATGGTGCAGTACGGTTGGTCGCCAAAATATCCAGCCATTGCGGTGTCATCAAGGAGCGTGGCAGGATTAATCGATAGATACGTGTCAACAACCGCAAGATATAAGGAGGAACGGGAATCAATAATCGGCTCATGCCCGTGACACGAGACAAGGTTCTCAACAAGTCCCGAAAAGTAGTATATTCAGGACCCCCAAACTCAATCGTGTTGTCGATACATGCCATATGCTCAAGACTTATGGCGATAATCGTCACCAAGTCATCCACATGAATGGGATGTAACAACACCTCACCACCGCCTGGCATGAGAAAAAAGAACGGATTACCACGCATCATCATCGCAATATGATTGATAAATGTGTCACCTTCACCATAGACGATACCGGGACGCAAAATTGTATATGCCAAGCCACTATTGCGAACAGCTTCCTCGACTTGTCCTTTTATTTTATGCAGTGTATACGCTGATGATGGAGTCGCACCTAGTTGACTAAGATAGATTAAGCGTCCCACACGTGCAGATCGCGCCACAGTAATCAAGGTACGTGTCCCAACCACCTCAATCTGCTCCAAATCTCGCCGATTACCCCACCACTGTGCGCTTTCCAGATGGATGATGGTATGCACCCCCGTCACCGCACGAAAAAGAATGTCTTCCTCAATTATCGACCCTTGGATGACTTCTGGGCTGTTGGGTTGGTCTTGTTCCCATGAGATACGCTTCATTTGTGCTTTGGGAACCAGACAACGTACCGGCAGTCCCTCATCCATAAAATGCTGGACGAGGTGTCGCCCAATGTAACCTGTTGCGCCCGTGATGAGAATCATGATCTTGCGCGCCAGCAGACCGACACTGGCTTTCCTTTCAAATTGAGTATGCTATAATGCGCGGGTTTGGGTGCTGTGAAACCTTGCATAGTATAACATGGCATCATCGAGATAAAAGCCTAGAAACAGCAACCTTATCTATTGGATGGGGTTTGAATCTATTACGAAACCAAAGTCGTTACACATGGGAGGAAACTAGTGAAACAACGTCGAGTCGTCGTCACCGGGATGGGTGCGCTCTGTCCGGTTGGGAATAGTGTCGAAGAGTCATGGAACAACGCCGCGGCAGGCAAGAGCGGGATTGATTATATTACCTTGTTTGAACCCGATATTATTTCGACCAAAGTAGCTGGCGAAGTGAAAAATTTTGATTCTGAAGCGATATTTGGACGACGTGAAGCCCGTCGGACAGATCGAGTTCAACAATTTTCGTTAGAAGTTGCTCGCCAAGCGTTGGAAGATAGCGGCTTGGAAGTTACGGATGACAATCGATATGAGGTGGGATGTTTGGTTGGAACGGGCATCGGTGGCGTAACGACCTTTGTTGAAACCCAACAAGCTCTCGATACACGGGGAGAAAAAGGCATTAGTCCACTCGCTGTCCCACGCATTTTGAGCGACACTGCATCTGGAAAAGTCTCAATGGAATTTGGTTTGCGAGGTCCCAATTTCTGTATCATTACTGCCTGCGCCACTGGTAATAACTGCATTGGTGAAGCCACCGAACTCATTCGTCGTGGACAAGCGGTGGCGATGCTGGCAGGTTCAGCGGAAGCCGCAATTGTGCCAGTCTGCGTGGCTGGATTTAATAATATGACAGCCCTCTCGAAGAAAAGTGACAACCCAGAAACCATCTCGCGCCCCTTTGATATTGACCGCGATGGCTTTGTCTGCGCAGAAGGTGCGGGAATGTTGATGCTTGAAGACCTTGAACATGCCCTCGCTCGTGGCGCAAAGATTTACGGTGAAATCCTTGGATATGGTCATACATCCGATGCTTACCATGTCACAGCTCCGATGGAAACGGGTGAAGGTGCTGCGAAAGCAATGGAATTTGCAATGCGACAAGCCGAGATTGATGCCAAAGACATCAACTATATCAATGCACATGGCACGAGTACCCCGCTCAACGATGCCAGCGAAACCCGTGCGATTAAACGTGCCTTGGGCGAAGAAGCCTACGAAATCCCAATTAGCTCAACCAAGTCGATGACTGGGCATATGCTCGGTGCGGGTGGTGCAATCGAAGCAGTCTTTAGCTTAAAAGCCATTGAAAACAACTTCATCCCGCCCACAATCAATCTTGATAATCCAGACCCTGAATGTGATTTGAATTACACACCGAATGTCGGCGTAGAGCATGAGGTCAACATTGCCATGAGTAACTCCTTTGGTTTTGGCGGACACAATTCCGTGTTAATTTTTGGCGCGTACCGATCAAATGGCGCATCCTAACTCCCTAAATGGGAATACGCCACGACTAACCAGTGGCATCTACGCTCATATCGTGGGTTGGGGCATGGCAGTCCCAGAGAATGTCATGACGAATAACGATATGGCGGCATTCATCGACACAACCGATGAGTGGATACAAGCACGTACAGGTATTCGTGAACGCCGAATTGCCAACGAGCATGAATCTACTGCGACGTTAGGCTATCGTGCCGCCCAGCAAGCCCTTGAAATCGCCGATATTCTGCCGATTGATCTTGATTTAATCGTCGTTGCCACATCAACAGCAGAAAACATCTTCCCCAGCACGGCGAGTCTGATTCAAGATTGGCTCAATGCGAGTCGGGCAGGTGCATTTGATTTGAGCGCGGCGTGCTCAGGTTTTGTCTATGCCCTAGATGTTGCGGCGCAGTCGATTCGCTCTGGCAATATCCAGACTGCACTTGTCATTGGCTCAGAGACGATGAGTCGGGTGATGGATTGGCAAGATCGTAGCACCTGTATCCTCTTTGGGGATGGGGCAGGTGCTGTGGTGTTACAAGCCAGCGAAGTGCCGGGAGGTGTCTTGTCCTCAGTTTTGCGCTCCGATGGTGCAGGTTGTGATTTATTGGCGATACCCAGCGTGGGTAGTGTAGATGCTGATGAATCGCGCGGTGGGCAAGGCGCAAATGGACACAAACTCCTGAAGATGTATATGGTTGGGAGTGAAGTCTTTAAGTTTGCCACCCGCGTTGTGGGCGATAGCATCCAAGAAGCCAGCGAAAAAGCCGGCATTGATGTCGAAGATATTGACCTTGTCATTCCTCATCAAGCAAACCAACGTATTCTGCAATCCTCTGCACGTAAGCTAAACATGGACATCAGCAAGTTCATGAGCAACGTAGAACGCTATGGCAACACCTCTGCCGCATCGATACCCATTGCGCTGTGTGAAGCCATCCAAGAAAAGAAAATTAACGAAGAAGATCATATCGCGTTGGTCGGCTTTGGTGGCGGACTCACATGGGCTTCGATGGTCATCCAATGGGGTGTGCCGAAACCGAGTGAGCAACAAGGCTCGCGCTTCAATCGTCAACGACGACGTGCGCTTTATAGCATTGCCAAATGGCGGACTCGTGCACGACGATGGCGACGGACAGTCAATAATCAGGTTCAGCGGGTACGTCCGAATGAAGGTCGCTTGTTGCGCCTAAGACGCAAAGTTGATGAACTCGACGAGTTCTAAAACAAAAACGCCCGACCATCTGACGAGCGTCTTCGTTGTGTGTTTGTGTTTGAATTAGTCACGCCCTGAAATCAGGCTAATGTAGTAGAGCAGGGTCAACAGTGAGGTGACTGCCGCTGCCACATAGGTTAGTGCCGCCGCTGTCAAGACTTGACGAGAACCACTACGGTCAGATTCAGCGACCATCAAGCCACTTTGCTCAAGCAATTTCAGCCCACGTCGACTGGCATCAATCTCGACAGGCAAGGTCAAGACCATAAACAGGACGGATACGCCGAAGAAGGCAACCCCAGCCCAAGCTAAGCCCGTGATTTGGAAGAACAAACCTGCCAGAATCAAACCGTATGACAACATCGGGCTAAATTGAACCGCAGGCAAAAGAAAATTCCGCGCCTGAATCAGTATGGAACCTTCTGCGTGCTGTTGGGCATGTCCGAGTTCGTGTGCCACGATTGCCATTGAAGCAACACTGGGGCGATTAGCGACATCTTGGGACATCCGCACGGTATGAGAGCGCGGGTCATAATGGTCACTGAGTTGCCCTTGTGTACCTTCCAACTCAACATGCAAACCACTACTCCGCATGATTCGTCCGGCGACTTGTACACCCGTTAATCCCGATGTATTAGGACGTTGAAGCCACTTGTTATAGGCGTTGCGGACAATCAATTGTGCCAACCCAGACAACACAAGTGTCGGTATTAACACGAAGAGCAGATAACCCGTATCGAAGAAAAACATTACGTTTCTCCTTAGTTTCCATTTAGATTACAGTCTATCATATCAGACAATTCGTCAGAGAATTATCAGAAATAGAGCTTTAATCTACTCCTAATAATCGTGAGAGGTCTTGTCGGTTGTTAAGTGAGAGAGGAAGTAAGCAGTTATCTAAGAGGCGAGGTTTTCCCACTTTAGCGGCAAGAGAGAGCAAGACAGGATTTTCGATTGTGGACTTCACTTCTTGGAACGATTCTGTATCCGCTAGCGAAACATAATCGAGATATGCAAGTGGTTCTCTGTGAACTGTTTGTTGTGCAATTGCTCTCAATGTATTGGGGTTGCGTTCTCCACTATCATATGCTTGACCTGTAGCCTGTAAAGCACGATACAAGACAGTCGCAGATTGTCGTTCTTCAGCTGAGAGATAGACATTACGGGAACTCATGGCAAGTCCATCGGCTTCACGCTGTGTGGGACATACTGCCATCTTGAGTGGAAAGTTTAAGTCACGAATGAGCTGGCGAATCACCACCGCTTGTTGGGCATCCTTCTGTCCGAAATAGGCAATCGTTGGTTGGGTGATATTGAAGAGCTTGGCGACGACGGTTGCGACCCCAACAAAATGCCCTTCTCGCTGTCCGCCTTCTCGTCCTTGTGTGACTTGTTTGATGGTGACTTTCGTTTGGAAGTTAGGCGGATACATGATCTTTGGAGATGGCATAAAGACACAATCGACACCCGCATCACGCAGTAAGGCTAAATCACGCTCCGAATCACGTGGATAGGAGTCGAAGTCCTCTCCTTCGCCAAATTGGGTGGGATTCACGAAGATGGTAGCGATAACCGTATCGTTTTCATCACGTGAATAGTTGACCAACGACAAATGTCCATCATGCAGGTAGCCCATCGTCGTGACCAGACCGACAGATGATGCATAGCTCTTTCTGATTTGTCGTAATTCAGCGATTGATTCGACAATGTGCATTAGGATGCAGATTCTAATTCAGCACGAAGAGATTCAATGACCTCGTCACTCATGGAGAAGGCGTTGTCTTGTGTAGGGAAGACTTGTTCCATGACTTCACCGCGATATTGCATTAAGACTTGTTTGATCATCTCGCCTATATCGGCATAACGTTTGGTGTGGCGGGGAATAAAGGCATCAAACAAAGCCAAAATGTCATGGAAGACTTGCACCTGCCCATCGCAATGCATCCCCGCACCAATGCCAATCGTCGGAATATCAAGTTTTTCAGTAATGAGTTGGGCTAAGGGAGTCGGGACAAGTTCGAGGACAATCGCAAAAGCTCCCGCTTGTTGTACGGCGAAGGCATCATCCATAAGTCGCCGCGCGGATTCGAGTTGCTTACCTTGTACACGGAAGCCCCCAAACTGGTTGACACTTTGGGGTGTTAAACCAATATGCCCCATCACAGGTATGCCGGATTCGACGATACGTTCTATTGTGGAAGCCATACGCTCACCACCTTCGAGCTTGACAGCACTCACCCCACTCTCTTGCATCAAACGGGCGGAGTTTTGCATGGCTTGCGCTTCGCTGATGGTGTAGCTCATAAAGGGTAAATCACCGACAACGAGTGGTTTTTGGGTAACACGGGTCACAATCGAGCAATGATAAATCATATGCTCCATCGTCACCGGAATAGTCGAATCATGCCCCTGTACGACCATACCCAGCGTATCTCCAACTAAAATCATGGGGATTTCAGCGACCTCTGCCAAGCGTGAGCTACTGGCATCGTATGCCGTTATCATCGCTATGGGTTCTTGATTTTCTTTCATCTTTTGAATATCACGAATCGTCAGACGCATGGTGTTCGTCCTCACTGCGTTCTAAGATTTGTTCAATTAAATCGACATTCACTTTGCGGTCACGGAGCATCGGGTAAGACAAGCGCGCCAATTCTTTGTATAAATCGGTCAATAAAGTGTGGGATTCTAGAGCTTGTAAGTGGGAACGAATGGTTTGAGTATCACCTCGTGAGAGAGGTCCTGTCAACGCGAGAGGGATACCTTGTGTTTGCAGGTTCTCGATGGTAGCTGTCATCAGTGTATTGAGTGCCTGATTGACGACACTTTGCTCAGCTCCCAAACCAATGAGCATTTGCTCAGCGATGGAATAGAGTGTCACTGTGTAATTGCTGGCAAAGACCAAGGCAGTATGATAAATGGACTTCGCACCGTCGGGGATGTCGATAGTTCGACCACCGACTTTCGTCACGAGCCATCTCAATGTTTGTCGGAGATTATCATCTGGTGTTTCGATAGCAAAAGTTGCCCCATTCACCGCTTTGATTGCTGATTCGACCTCAGCAAAGGGAAGTGCTGGATGCAAACTACCAACTGTCGCCCCACATTCGGCGAGGGATTGCAAATTGTCTACGCTGGTTGCGCCAGAGGTATGCACGACTGCTTTACCATACCAATCGGCGTTGCGGAGACGTTGAGCAACCGTTTCAATCGCATTGTCGGAGACGGTTAGAAAGACAATGTCGGACTGGTTGACCACTTCGTTACCAGAATCCGCCACTTTCGCATTGACTAAACGAGCTAAGCGTTCTGCACGACGAATTCGCCGACTGAACACACTTGTGATTGGAATCCCACGCTCATGCCAAACATAAGCAAGCGTTGTTCCGACGCTTCCTGCGCCGATAAAACCTAAACGTGGTACATCTGTTGCCTGACTCATTGACCCTGTCCTATGGGTGTTGCTGTCGGGAATGGTTCGCTGATAAATATATTAACCTGACACCCTGCTTGCAATGTGTTGGTGACATCAAACACCATCAAACGGAATTGATACTCGCCGGGTTCGTAGCCTGCGGGTACAAACTGTGCAAATTCACTATTATCCCGAATAGGAACCCGTATATCTTGTAACACCCGAAACGTCTCTATCGGTGCGGGTCCGCTAATTTCAATTTTAGCATAGGCAAAATTATCCGTAAAAGCCGTTCCCACAATCGGAATCGGTTGAAACACGCGCATCCCATTTGCTGGAATTTCTAATTGAGCCTGCTCGGTATCACACCCCACCACAGGTTCTGCCGGGATGATCGTTCCCACAGGTGTTGGGGTCAGGGTTGGGGTTGGGCGCGGTCCAAATGATTCTTCTTCCCCAATTGGCGGTGCGGGGTCAATATTCAACGAGGATGCCGTTGGCGGTACATCTGGTGGGATAAATTCACCATCGTCTTGCGCTTGCACATCACGCTGGATACCTTGCAATGCTAATTGACGGTTAATTTCCGGCATAACGATCTGCCGTATCCCCCACACAATGAGCGCAATTTCGATCAAGACAATGACAGCTGTAATGGCGTTTGCCTGACGATAGCGCAACAGTTCTTTTTCTAGCTCAAAAAACCGTGACCGACGCTCTTGTCGAAGGGCAAAAAAGCGATAGAGAAAAATCAGGATGAAGCCGATGATAATCGCAACAATACCGGGAGCAAGTTGGTCAATCAGTGCCAAAAAGGTTGTCATGCAGACTGAGCCTGTACCACACCTCTAAGAATCGTTGTCAAACGAGGCACGATGACCTTGCCCGCCTCCAAGACCTCTTCATGGTTGGTTTCACGATCGGTGTCCACCGCATCAATCGTCTGATTGGTTATCCCAGAACATGCCATCACACGAATACCCGCGTGACGCGCCACGATTACCTCGTGAACGGTAGACATCCCAACTGCATTGGCTCCCATCGTCCGTAACATACGAATTTCAGCTGGAGTCTCGAATGCTGGTCCAGATACGGCGGCGTATACCCCTTGATGCAAGGGAATATCATTTTCTTTGGCGACTTGACGAGCAATTTGTCGCAATTCTGAATCATAGGCTTGTGCCATACCAACAAAACGCGGACCAATTGAAGCATCATTAGGTCCCATCAAGGGGTTGTTCCCAGCCAATCCGGGCAGATTGATATGATCGCTAATCAACATCAAATCACCTACTTGATAAGACGTGTCCACCCCACCAGCCGCATTCGTCAAGATAAGTGTATGGATTCCCAGATAGTGCATCACACGAATCGGAAAAGTAATCTGATGCATCGTATAGCCCTCATAAAAATGAGCGCGACCTTGCTGGGCAACTACAACTTGCCCTTCAAAATGACCAATGACCAATTGACCATGATGTCCTTCTACGGTGGATTGAGGCCAGTTTGGAATTTTTTCATACGGAATAGCGACTCGATTTTCTAAAGTATCTGCCAAAACACCAAGACCCGAACCCAGTACTAGCCCAATAGTCGGCTGTAAATTGGTTTCACCACGAATAACATTGACAGCTTGTTCATAATCTACTCGGCTATATGTCACATCTCGCTCCCTTGTTGCAAACTAATACTTACCAGTATACTCAGCATCACCTGAACCCCCAAGCCAAGAACTACATAAACGTTTATCAACAGAATATCCGAATGTCTGGTAAAATAATAGTCAAGAGCAAGTTATGAAATAGAGGATAAATATGCAACAAAGCGCGAATCAAGTGATTCATCAGTATGCCGAAGCCTATCAAAAATTGTATAATCGGCGACCTAGTGATTTGCGCGCGCTGGATAACAACTGGGTCATTGTCAATGGTGCGAGAATGCGAGTCACTGAATTGGAGTATCTCACACACCGTTTACATCAAGAGTACAGTCAAACACGTGCAAGTCGCAAAAGCGTCATAAATCGCCTGATTAAGTGGTTCAAAGGCTAATATCTATCGCCCTTTGTTAGATTTTTAAAACCTTCCTCCCGCGAATCAACTCCTGCAATTGACCATTCTCCTATATAATCAAACCCAATTAGAACCTTCGTCAAGTCAATCATAGGGTAACATTTTGGACGACATTCAACGTCAAGTTCGCATTGCAATCTTCCTTATCCTTGTGATTTTCCCCTTTGGGATTTTCGGCTTCATGCTGATTGAAAACTTCACATTTTTGGAATCAACATGGCTGACAGTCGTCACGCTAACCACAATTGGATATGGGGATATCGCCGCGCGTACTCCAGAGGGGCAAATCTTCACCATCATTTTAGTCCTGAGTGGTTTGGGTGCGTTGACTTTCTTCTTACAATCATCCTTTGCCCTTGTCTTTAGCCCGGCGTTGCGTGATTTACGTCAACGTCGTCGTGACCAACGGGCAATTGATGAGTTGAAAAATCATTACATCATATGTGGTATGGGTGAAATGGTCGATAAGACAGTAGGCTATCTCCTTCAAAGTGCAGAGATACGTCAACATCTCAATCAGGAACTAGCATATCGCCCAATAGATAACTTTTTAGGTCGCATCTTTGGCAAGAATAAAGTAGATAAGCCGTCAAGATTCCGAACATTTGTCCATGATTTTATTTTATTTTTTATCCGACGTTTCCGTCAAGAAGAAACTTTACTCGACCTGATTGTTGTCGTTACTCAAGATTCTCAATATGCAGGACATTTACGCAGTGCAGGCTTGTTGGTAATTGAAGGTGACCCAGCCGATGACCGTACACTCCTCAAATCGGGTGTGTTACGCGCCCAAGCGATGATGGTGATGTTGGATAGTGATACTGAGTCCTTACTGACAGTTCTCACGGCAAACAACCTTAATCCCACGTTGTATGTAACCGCCGCGACGCTCGAAGAAGACTTGATGCAGAAAATGACCCGTGCTGGAGCTAATGCGGTTATTGCTCCCTTTGATGTTGCCGGACAATTTCTGAACAATGCAACCTTGCGTCCGGCTGTGAATGACTTTTTTAATGGGATTCTATTCGACTTGGCAACACAGTATCAAATCACCCAACTGCATTTGTGGGATGATTCACCATGGATTGGTCAGCGTATTAGCGAATTGAATCTAAAAGAACGCTATGATACCGGCATCATTGGTGTGAAGTTGGAAGATGGTACATTTATGTACGCACCCAGCGATGACTATATTTTGAAAGAAGAGGAGGTACTGCTGGCTGTTGCACCAGCAACCAATGTTCCTGCGATTCAAATTGAATGTCATGAGAATACACAAGAAAATATCCGTTTACCGCTTTGGCAACGACTCGTCGATACAGTTTCACCACCCTCCAGTGAGACCCAATACACGCTTCTCGAAGCAGAAGAAGCTATTGAAGAAATGTCAAATCACTTCATCATCTGTGGGACAGACCGTGTGGCACGCAACTCGGTGAAGAAGCTCGACCCGTCACGTCCCTTCGTGATTATCAGCGATGACAACGGTGTAACAAAGGAATTGCTCCAACGGGGTTTCCGTGTCATTCATGGTGACCCAACCAACGAGGAGACGCTAAGAAAAGCAGGAACGCATCGCGCCCAGGCCATCATGGTCTCCATCGACAGCCGAGCAAATAGTGTATTGACAGTTCTCAATTGTCGCGCCCTGAGTAAACGGTTGCTGATTACGGCAACTGCAAACTCTGACGACATGATTGACAAGTTAACTCGTGCAGGGGCAGACCGTGTCGTCAGCCCCTTCCATGTCTCCGCCCAATTTGTCTTGCTTTCAACAACCCGACCTGACATCAGTGCATTCCTTCAATATGTCCTGTATAACTATCGAACCGGACTCGAAACCGCTGATTTGCACATGGAAGAAGATTCTCCGTGGATTGGTGATACGATTGAATCACTTAAATTGGATCGTCTCTTCAACGCAGGAGTCATCGGTATACGTCAGGCGGATAAAGAGTCCTATATTTATGCTCCGCCACATGATTATGTCATTAGCGCACATGAAGTCCTCATTGTCGTGACACCCATGAAATATTTCGATGAAATCCGGGCAACTGCGCACGGTAGTGCCACTAAACGTCCGAAGACCTTAAGACATCGGGACAAAATCCAGCAAAGTGGAACATGGACACGCGATATGATTAAGGAACTTATCCAAGATCGGACTTAAGCGATTTCCGAGGATGCGGTCTGTCGGTTAATCCAGCTCGTTTGCGGGCAGTCCTATAATCAGCAGGGGTATCAATATCGTGAATAACACTATCTGTATCCACGTTGATATAGGCGATTTCGGATTCGTGGGCGTTGATGACATCACGAGGTGCGCTTTTGCGACCCAAGTTCAATATCTCCCCCCAAAAACGTCGCGCAATTAAGATTGGATGCCCGCGACGTTGTTGATAACGAGGCGCAACAATATCTCCTGCTCCACCAGAATACGCTGAGAGTATTTCATAGATGACACGCGATTCTATGCGCGGTTGATCGCCTAAGACTATCATCGAAGCCGCGATGTGGTTGGGCATGGCACGAAGACCTGCCTTGAGAGAAGATAACATCTCACCCGTCTTAAACGAGCGATTGTGAACAACTTTAACACCTAAAGGTTTAACAACTTGCTTTACAGCCTCTGCATAATGTCCTGTAACGACATAGATATGGTCGATTTTGGCGCGGATAAGCTGTTCAAGAATATGCTCAATGATGGTCTTGCGCCCTTCCCAAGGAAGCAACACTTTCGGCTCTCCCATCCGAGTGGATGCGCCACCTGCCAGTACAATTGCCCCAACTCCGCGCTGAACTTCATGAACTGGATTTGCACCCCGCACTGTGCCAAGTGCAACCCCATAGAGCCGATTGGTCTGTAATGCAAGTCGAGCAATCAATCTTGCGCGCCCGCGTAAATAACCGCGTTCTGGCGTTTGGTTTAAAAAGGCAACCACACGAGCTTTATCCGGTACTCCGTAGAGGCCTAAATCATCATCTCGAAGTACCTGTGCGACCCAAGGAGATTTCACACGTGTATCGGCAAGGAAACCGTATTTTGCCGACATCGCTTCTGGATTATAGACATGCTCTGAATTTAGAGGTTGTCCCAAAACGGATAAAGAGGCAATGGGTATCACTAACGACGTTTCCAATGGGATGTTCGGTTCATCTTGGTACGGAGCTTTGAAGGGTAGTCCATCTGCAATATCAGCTTCGACCAACAGTACATCCGAATCCACCGAGTCGAGCAGCTGAGGAGTCCAATCAACATCAGGACCATAAACAATCCCTTTACGAATGGATTCATATAAAAACACAAATTGATGTTCTGTCAGAGCTTCAGAGATAGATTGAGCATCGGCATCATATGGCATGGCATAAGGGAAGAGGCTCAATTGATCAACAGACATGCGCGTTGATGTGGTTGCAAGCACACGCCACTGCTTCTCAACTAGTTCGTAGCCTAAACCAACCAGTGTTGAGGTCTTACCTCCAGCACCAATAAATGAAACCACCTCCCCACGAGAAATTTCAAAGGCTTGATGAAGCTTCATTTCGCACCTAGGTTCCCAACAAACATCAGAATTGCTATTCCTCTTCTCTCGATACACTTCATTATATCATCATCGTAATACCGACGCGGTAGCAGGTTTTGTTAGACGTTCTAATTCGAGCTGGAAGATACGACGTAGGACTGCAATCATCGTGGCATAAGTCGGCTCGACACCGCCATAACTCAGACTACCTGCCCCTAGATTGTGTCCTTTTTTCAGCGGCATATCCGATGCATAGTGCAAAATGCCAATGTCAAAAGGAACCGTTTGTAAATTAACTATCTCATTAATTGGGTGACGTTTGGGACGGAAGGCTTCGTAGACAGCTGAGAGATAAGGTCCCCCTTCCATTTCAATATCAGTATAACCTTCATGGTAGAACACCTCCATATAATCTGAATTTTGCAGGTATGTCCCCAATACTGTGACCGCTTTCTGATTGTCCAATACGTTACCATGATTCATAAACGGGCGTACATCGCGTGCTGCGAAACAGTTATTAATCAGATAAGTATTGATCGAATGTTCATCGTGAACGACATTTGGAATCATGACATCACCAATACGCCCGTTCAGCGTTGCCGCCTTGCCAACGGTGTAAACGCCCTGCAAACGCCCGACCCGCTCAGAGACACGGCTGAGCAGTTCATATGCCGCCATGCCTAAGGGATAATCAATATTAAATATGAGCGCACGACTTTGAGACAAATCCACCAAATCGGTTGTCTCTCCGATTCGCCGATCAAACCAGCGTGCATTCAATTGTCCAATATCTATGATTTGCGCTTCGATTTCAAAACCATGACGGCTTGGAATCCGATAGATACCCACACGTTGTTCATCTTCAAACTTAAGAGCTTTTGTCTCGCCACCTGTCTCAGACAAATAATCTTTCAACACATAGTAGAGGAAGTTTTCGATGCTCTTCTGGCTCCCCTGTTGCAAGTCATAGTATTCATCCAGAAGCGATTTGTAGTCAGAGGTTTCGATATGTGAGACGATCTCTTCCTCATATCGTTGCGCGAAACCAGAAAGCAAATTCACAATAGAATGTGCGTTACTCGATACGAAATAGACGGGATGTTGCTCGATATCAATCTCTAAATTCAGCATATGCTGGCGTAGTTCATCCCACCAATAAGCAGTCGCACGACGATAATCTGCCAGCGACCCCGAAATCATGCGTAAACCCATCTGCTTACGACCGGATGCAATCCGTCGGAGTGTGCCTACAAAATCATCTTTCCAGACAACTGCCAAACGTTGCAAATCTTTGTCAGATATGTTAAGGCATTCACTTAATTTCCCAATCGATTCCGTATCGAATGTTTCTTCTGTTTCTAATAGGCGTTGTACTTCACTATGTTGTAGCAACCGATGTAACTTATTCCATTCAATTTGATAGGCAGTCAAAATAGGGACTAAATCATCAATGTCCGAACGGCTGATAATATAAACGGCTAGGGTATCGTCTCCATTGAAATGGGTGCGTCTCCGTCTTCCGGGTGCATATACTCGTTCCCAATCTGCAACATCTGTATAACCGGCTTGCACAAATGAGGCTTCAATTTGTCCCAAAACGATGGTTGTGACGTCGACAATGCAAGATGGCAGACGCAAGGCACTATATATCAGAGCAGACACATCCAATGATAGCGCATCTGCATATTCATGTAATGACGATTCCATGGCAGTATGACTGCCGACGAGGGTCTCTATCTGTATCATGTCAGTTGAGCGAAGTAAGGAATAATAGGTCCGCATATAGAGATGTACTGCTTCACTCCCCGTGCCGGGAACTGTGCGATCCATTCAAGCTCCTTTTGCTTTTTTGTGATAGACAAATAACGACCTTCTCTACAGAAAGTCGTTAGGCTTGACTATCTTAATCAACATTCCGTGTGTTAGCTACTTCCGTGCTTTTTGGTTTTCCTTCGCCATTTTAATTTGGTTCGCACGACGACGTTTTTTCATTTCTAGTTTTTCGCGCTGTTTCGCCTTACGCTCAGCATCTAATTGTCGCTCCGTAATCATCTTCGTTGGTTTGGGAGCTAACAGGGCAAAGATAGCCGCCACAAATAGAAGCAACACAATAAAGATCATGACACCAATGACAACTTGAAGGATTCCATCACTCTGAGGGTCTTTTGGAACATTCGGAATTTGATTTTGCACCCAAATCATCACATCATCAGAAATGATAAACGCAACAATGCCAGCCAATCCAGCCAGAATGAAGCCCATCAAGGGTAAAAAGATGGTTGTCCAGTTTCGTTTTCGCTTCACTTCCGGTTCGACATAATCATCAGCAATATGACTGCTCATGGTATTCTCCTATTGTTCTCGTTGCACTACTATGACACATTATAATCGAAAAAGTCTATTCAGGTTTATTTCCAGAATTCATTAATTGCCCATGTCGCAGTCTGCCCGCCGATTCGCGTTAGCACAAGGTACGCCATTTCGCGCGCACATTCATGGTCTTCGTCTTGCAAAACCTCAATCACCTCAGGCAGGACAAGTTGGGGAGTCAAACGTCTCGCCATATTGACCAATGCCCATCCTGCACTAGACCGAACATCAAAGGAAGCGTCGTACATCGCTTGAATAAGTGCTGGAATATGATCGGGAATGCCCAAAATATCAAGTGTCCACGCCGCCATTGAACGAACTTCCGATTCATAGTCGGAAAGCATCATATGGACAACCACATTCGACAAATCATAAGAACGATCTTTGACAATGAGCATTAGACCTAGACGACGTTCAGAAGCTGTGGGGTCCTTGAGAAGGCGTAAGATCGTATTTACTGGATAAGTCATAAATAAGTCCTAATTTTGTGGCTCTACTTCCAAAAGTGTAAATGGATTGATATTCATGATAAGCGTATCATGATATTGAGTCTCTGTCACGGTACGTCTGTCCCATGTATGCACATGCCCGTGAAACATGTATCGAGGACGATACCAGCGCAAGAAGTTGAGGAAGCTATCAAATCCTTGATGGGGATAATCATCCGCGTCGTGTATTCCCTTGGCTGGTGAGTGCGCGACAAATATGTCAGCTCCATAGCCCTCACGCCAGCGTTGATACCGCAACTTCGGAGCTAGCTTCAACACATGACGGTGCATCTGCCCCTGTGTGTATTGGATTTTGCTCTTGTTATAACGGATACACCCTTCCAAGCCGACTAAGCGTAAGCCTCGATACGTGACCACTTCGCCATGCAAATCAATCCCTCCGGGCGGAGTTTCCTCATAACGCTCATCATGATTGCCTCGTACATAAAATAGCGGTGCGCCGATAATGGTTGTAATAAAATCGAGATAAGCAACGGGTAAATCGCCACAACTAATCACCATCTCCACGTCGGCAAACCGGCGACGCAAATTGGCGGCATTCTCTAATTGAGGCATCACCGTATCACTTACACATAAAATCTTCACAAAAGAACCTTCATCAACAAATCATTCAGCTTCCGACTCGACCTCAACTTCCCCCAAAATCAAGCGTCCATCGGGCAGGATTATAACATCCGCTTCATCAGTTGTCGGCAGTAAGCGTTCTCCCGTTTGTGGTTGATAAAAACCAATCGCTAGGCTATACGTTCCGCTGGAGAGTTCGGTCACATCAATCCTCTCGCTAAAGCTCAAACTCCCGGGCAACCAATTAGCAGGCAAGCCGTGTAAATACTCATCTAATTGGGCAACAGGGGGTTGATTAAGATCATCATACACATGCACAAAGAAGCGATAATCCCCTTCGGGTTGATAATTAACCAGCCACCATTGCTCAATATAGAGTGAACCGTTCGTTATGGAATAAAATGACCGACGTAAATCAAACGCACCATCTTGATATGATGCGATAATCGGTTCGCCCGCTAACCCATAATCAGGAGAGGAAGGTGATTTTTCTTGTATAGCCTCGTGACGTGCCGGAATGTAATAACCTTCGCCGACGCTTAGGATAATGGTGACAGTAATGGTTTCGTCAACATGCTCAGCTGGAATTAGTGTAGGGATGCTCATCCATGTTCCGGGAATCGACGGAATCAGTCGCGTGGCAATGAAAATATCATCAACATAGATATCAATAGTTCCAGCAAATTGCACATGCAAGCGCGATAACAAAATCACATCTTGTTCAGAATCTAAACCAGAAAGCTGGAAGGATTCTTTTTGATTAATCCGGCGCGCGCCGTCTACAGTCATACAATCAAATTCAGGATGACAATCTGTATCAAACTCCCAGACTTCGGAGGGATAACCAGAATAATTCGTACTTTGCCATTGATAGTGATGCGAATCCTCTGAGTGAAGATTAGCGACATCTACCACATCTATGATTTGTGACTTAGACATTCGTGCTTCAGATACAAAGAAGTTTGCATCTCCAACCTCCAGATGTTCGTAAATTTCTTCCCAATTCGGCTGATAAATTGCTTGATAGTCCCCTGCCAGAGCCACATTCGATTTTGCTTCTAATTCAACCGGAAACTCAGCTTGTAAATTGTCATATAGACGTGTCTCGGCGAGTTGTCCTAAACCATAACCATGCCCAACACCATACGAGGCGATATAGTCAGGCTGTTCTAACATGAGAAACTCGGCGACTGCACCGGGACCATTGCGCCACGAAACCGACGCATGAGGTGTGGTCAAGCCGACCATATCAAGTGTGGTTCGATTGCCCATATACCGCATCATGCCAACATCATGTACTGCGACTACGGCATTTTCGGTGGTGTTCTCACTGAGCCAGCGCGCCATCTGTAGCGGTTGCTGAACGACATAGTGAACATTCACAGAATACAGTTGGGCAAATGTTAGACTGATAAGCCCTGTCCACATGAGTGTAACGCCACCAACTGCTAGTTCAAGCCAGCGAAAGAGTTGAACAGATTTGAACCATTCGATAAGCTGGATTACGGCATAGCCAGCCAAGGGAAACATCAGTGCAAACACAGGCATCTGATAACGTTTGAAATGCCAGAATGCAGTATCGAGTGTAGAAATTGCACCACTCAATAGAATAAACCAACCTAAAATTAAGAGACCTATCCAGCGTTTGTCCTGTTGTTTCAACAATAGAATGAGACCCATAAATGCGAGGATAGTCAGAGGAAGGGGGAGAAACCACAAGTCGCGTTCCACATGATAACCTGTGACAAACTCACGCCACATCACGAAGAAGTTGTCAAGTATGCGACCAAGAATCAGTGACCAATCACGCGGTATTAAGCCAAATAGAGACTTGGATTGATTGCCAGATGCTGACAGTGAACCCGTCAACGCAAGATTGATAAAGGGCTGAACAGCGACGGCAAGCAGGGGCAATGAAAACCATAACCATCGCTTTATGTTTTTGTACGCAGTTTCACTTTGTCGCCAGCTTAGGAAAGCGGACACAATCGCTATGCCAGCCAGTAATCCTCCTTCGGGACGAGTGAGCGCAAGCAAAGTTGCCGAGATGATAAATTCGAAGCGATTCTTCCGAACAAATTGATGCAAGGTGAGAAGAGAAAACAGCATCATCAGAGCCGTTTCCATCCCACTGAACACGTGCCACCAGACTGCCCCATTGAGTCCAAATAACACAGCCATGCCGACAGACAATCGTTCTGAACCACCCCACTCTTGGCAAAGCACATAGATAGTCCAAATGGACAACAGCAATGCCAACGAATCTATTGTCATTGCCCACAAACCCAAATTCAAATCATGGAATCCGAGTGAATAGCCAATCGCAAGTACATAGGGATAGATGAAACTTGTCGCACCAGAAGTCGGCGGATGTCCGGGGTTGTAGATATAAGGCTGTCCCAAAGCCATCTGCCGCCCATATTGAAAGTGAATATAGACATCATCCAGTGGCATCAAAATTTCACCGCGTCCAGCGAGCAGATTAAGTACAACATAGACAATCAACAATCCACCTGTAATCAGGCAGAATAGAAACCAGACACCTAATTTTTTACGACGAATAGTTGGGGTTGTCATTCAACTCAAGTATGCAATCACGCATTCCATTGGCTTTTAATCCGGTGAGGATTAATTAGAATAGCCATTGGCAAAGGTGTCAATCATGAATCGGACATCATTGCCTAATGAATGCAGAATGGGAGTAGTCGCACCAGATTGGATGTAATCTCGGACTTTCGCTTTGGCTTCTTTGGGGTTGCCGGATGCCGTCAAGAGCTGGACAACATCATCAGGCACGAGTTTCATCGCCTCGGTGAGTTGTTCATCACTGGTATTTGGAGTCATAACCTGAATGATTTCATCCAGCAAATCTTGTGACACGCCATTAGCACGCATCAATTGCGGTTGTTGCCAGAGATAACGTGTAACCGCTTTGCGTGCTACTTGAAGTGCCTTCTGACGGTCTTCATCCACAGAGCAGGCGATCAGTTGCGGGCGACGCAAATTATATGCGGAACGACCATTCTGTTTCGCGCCGATTTCAAGTTGGTTCATCGCCATCTCATTGTATTTGGGTGAAACTAAGGAGTTTAAAATCACCCCATCGGCAATTTCCCCGGCAAGAGCTAACATCTTGGGACCCGTTGCACCCAGATAAATCGGAATTTGCTTCGGAATGTGTCGTCCTTCACTGAGCAACGATATTGAATCAAGATGGACGAATTCACCCCGATAACTGACACGCTCCCCTTTGAGCAGTCGTCGTAGCGTAGTGACCGTCTCCCGCATCGCCAAGAGATTTTTGCGTCGCCGAACCCCCACTTGAGAAGCAATGGGCTCCCACCATGACCCCAAACCACACAGGATGCGCTCAGGTGCTAAAGTATCCAGTGTCCAAAATGTGCTAGCAATCACCAAGATGTTGCGTGACCAATGATTCATCACCGCCGAGCCAATGTTGATTCGACGTGTACTCGTCGCATAGGCAGACATCGTGACTGCAATATCTCGTGTGATGTGACTATCTGCTTGCCAGACCGTGTCAAATCCTCGTGTTTCTGCATAACGTACCAAAGCAAGTGACTCTTGCAGGGGAAGCGAATCCTGTAAATACAGAGCCACACGGTCTGACATGGATTTCCTAAAGGTGGATTAAGTCGTAAATCAATTATAGATTAAGCGACTGACTCATTCAAATTCGCTTGCAACTTCTGGATGGTAAGGAGATAACCATTTATAGTTACCTGTTGAGACAATCTCGTTATAAAGAACCAAATCATCTGGCACATCAATATCTAACGCAAGGCTATCAGAATAATAGGTGCGAGGTTCGATGCCCGCTTCTCGTGCTAGTCTGATATGATCTTGATAGCTATTTTCACCATAGCAATAGGGGAAGATACCCGGCGGACGCATCAAAAGCGCATTCGTGCCGTTTTCCGCGCTATCAGTTGCGATGACCACACTATTATAACTACGCCCCATATTCACTAAGTTATGAATATCTTTTGAACTGACAAAAGGTAAATCAGACGGGAGTACCAAGATTGCTTGTACGCCCCATGATTTTAAGATAACAGTGGCGCGTGTAAGTGCTAGATTCAATGTCGAGTTTCGTCCCTCTTGAATCGTCTTCGCACCAAATTCACGCGCGATAGACAGAATTTTCGGGTCTCGACTAATCACCATTGTCCCCACAACCTCAGGCAATGAAGTCACAACATCCAAGACTTGTTTCAAAATACCTTGCGCGAATTCGTAGCGTTTTTCGGCCGATAAGACGGTTGAGAGGCGACTTTTCGCCCGTACAAGCGGTTTAGCAGGAATCACGACCCATAGGCTCATGAAGAAAGCTCCCTAATCCAATTCAATAAATGTGTTGCTAGCGTGACTTTCTCTGATTCGGTTGTCATATAGGTATTATAGGCTATACAAGGAATCTTAGCAGAATGAAACGGCGCATCCCGTTCATCATAAACAAAGCCATTAATTAGTTCACCATAGAATGACACAATGGTATCCAATGACACCTCATAGCCTAATTCTGCCATAAGTTTTGCTGTAGGACCCTTAACGGCTTTCCCTTCGATTAACGGTGTTACTGCGATTCGTGGAATATCTCTTGACAGCATCGCATCGCGCATCCCATCAACAGCCAATATCGGTGCAATGGAAAGCCACGGATTCGATGGCGCGACGATAATCGCATCTGCTTGTTCTATTGCATTGCGCACATTATCAGACACAGATGCATTTGCTCCGCCATAAGATATATTCGTCAGTGTGGGTTGCCAATGATATTTGACAAAATAAGTCTGAAAATCCAGTTGACCGTACTCATTCGTCCCCAATTGGGTGGGTGCAGGCACATCCGACATCGGCAACAGTCCGAAAGCAAGACCCAATCGGCAAGCCAGTGTTTCCATGACATGGGTCAATGTTTTTCCGTCGCGCAACATCTGGGTTCGAAGCAAATGCGTGGCGAGGTCTTTATCACCCAACTTAAACCATGGACTTATCCCATACAGGTGATTGAGTGCATCTAAAGTGATGGTTGACTCATTCTCAAGCCCCCACCCCTGCGACTGATTGACCACATCAGCCAAGGTATACATCACGGTATCGAGGTCTGGACAGACATAGAGACCCAAGTGCCAAAAATCATCTCCTGTATTGACGATAAAGGTCAAATTTTCTGGCGGTACAATTTTGGATAAGCCCAACGCGAGCTTCGCACCACCCACCCCTCCGACGAGGACGACAATATTCCCACTCATCGCCAAAGCACCTTTGTCTCGATAAGTTGGCGTGTTTTTTCACGTTCTTGTGCCGGATAACCCAGCGTAATCATGCCTTGTGCTTGCCAATCATCCGGCATATCAAGAGAGTTTCGTACCACATCAGGACAGAACAATGGCGCACACATCCAACACGCGCCTAATCCCAAACTATGTGCCGTCAGCAAGATGTTTTGACCTGCCATTGCTGTACTTTGCACCGCCATCAAATACTCATTTTGGTTGCGTTTGTCGTCACTATAGATATCCATATCGTCCATCGACAGGCAAATCAGAATGAGAACAGGTGCAGAAGTGATACGATCATAAGAACGGTCTACATCTTTTTGGATGATGTCTTCAGGGACACAATCGGCTTCCAAATCATGTCGCAAACGTGCGCCCATGGCAGTTGCCAAGTGTTCTTTTGTCTCTTGCGATTGAATTACCACAAAACGCCATGGTTGCCGATTATGGGCAGATGGAGACCACCGACCTGCTTCGAGCAATTGGTCAATCATCGCTTGGGGTACAGGTTGAGATAAATAACGTCGCAAAGAGCGTCGTGACTGTATAACGGATAATATGGGAGACGAAATCTGCTCTTGCACAAACATTTTGTTAGTCACAATAGATTTCCTAGACCATAACCTTACTGTATGTTACACAACCTAACAGCACCCTAACGAAAATTCGACTTAAACGTCTAACGATACAAATCCTCTTCAGGAGAACGATACAAGTCCGACGCTTTGCCATAAGGTTTATCAAATTGTAATCCTCTGAGCAATACAACTGGACGACCTTCATCAGCCTCCCCACACAACAAATGTGCCGCCGACGCAATCATATCCGCATAGCCTTGTAAGCTAATTTCGAGTTCACGCCCGAACAAATCTGTCTGACCACGCAAATCAACTAAAGCAGGTAATCCAGCGACACCAATCGCTGTACCAACATTGCCTAATCGAAAGGGGCGACCATGTGTATCACTAATCACAATGCCCACCTTCGCACCCGTTTGTTTCGCTAATTCAGCGCGTATTGCTTCTGCAGAGGCATCTGGGTCATGGGGTAATAATAACAAAGTTTCGCCTGTGCCATCGACATTGGACTGGTCAATACCGCTATTTGCAGAGACAAATCCGAGCCGATGTTGAGTCACGAGGACTCCCTTTGCTCTGCGTGAAATAAGCTGACTCTCCTGCAAAACCACTTCAACGTATTGCGGAGATTTCCCTGTTTCATTGGCAACTTGATAGGCTTCTTCACTGGGTTCGATAGCCTTCAAATTCACAAAGCGATTCTCTGCCCGTGATAGAATCTTTGAAGCGATGATCAGCACATCCCCTGACTGAAGTTGCAGATTCGTTTGAGTCAGTGCATCCAAAATCAGAGCTACTAGGTCGTCATGCGGTTGAACAAGCGGGATACCCTCTAAGGCAATCGCTGTATAAGACGTGGACAAGTTTATTGTATCCCAGTAATCCGAATACCTGCGCCTTTTACGCCATATTGTTTGTTGATATAAAGCAAAACAGGAGTCAACGCTTCCACTGCGACTGAATTATCGAGTGAACCTGCATCGATTCCGCGCATACCAGCACCCTCAACTAGCCGAATCACGTCCGCCTTGGCATCATCATCATCACCACAAACCAGCACATCACAATCGACAACCACATTGGGGTCTGCAAGTTTCACCGCACTCACATTTTGGAAGGCGGCAATCACCTTCACTGAATCGCCTAACGTGGCTTGCGCTTCCAACGCGGCAGAAAGCCCATCCGGCACGTAAACTGTTCTAACATCAGGAGGTTGAAGCGGAACAGAAATATCGACCAGTACCTTGCCATACAGATAATCTTTCACGCCATCTAAGGTAGCTTCATGTGCGCTATAAGGAACACTTAATACGACTATATCCGCTGATTGTGCCGCATCCGCATTGCCCATGCCGGTTAGATAATCACCATCCAATTCCGCATTGAGTTCTTCGACTCGTTGGATTGCCCGTTCTTCACTCCGCGAACCAATAATCACACGATACCCGTTCAATGCCCAGCGTTTCGCCAGTCCCGAACCTTCTTTGCCTGTGCCACCCAAAATGGCGACACTCATCAATGTTTGACTGCCTTCACTCATCTAAATGCTATCCTTACGAGAAATATTAAAATCTACAACGATTGTAAAGCATTTTCCGCAATTCGCGTATAGCGTTCCCAGACTTCTGGTGCGAGTGCCAATGCTTCTTCTGCGATTTCTGCTTCGTTCAATGTGAGTATTTGACGGTCTTTCATCAACACTTGACCATCAACCATCGTCATGGTCACCATTGAGGACTCGAATCCAAATAGGATGTGCCATGGGAGATTGCCCTCATTCAATGGCGTAAACGGTTTATAGTCGACAAATATAATATCAGCTTGTGCGCCAACTCGTAATTCACCAATGCGCTTATCGGGGAAGAATTGCTCAATCAATCGCGCGTTGTTCTGCCAAGCCATGTTTGCAATGTCCGCGCCATTTGCCTGTCGGGGGTCACGGTTCGCCACCTTATGAAGCAAATACGCCGCTTTCCACTCAGCATACATATTGTTGCTAAAACCATCGTTCCCCAAACAGACATTCATGCCATCCTCGAGCATCCCATCAATATCCGACGCGCCCACGGCGTTATTCATATTGGAGCGTGGTTGATGCGTAATCCAAACACCTTTATCTTGCAAAATCTTGCGCTCGGCATCATCCACATGGACACAATGCGCCGCGATGGTTTTCTCACGCCAGATACCATACTCGTCCAAGCGTTGCACCACCCGCTTTCCACTGCGTTGTAAGCTATCCTCTTCATCCGCTTCATGTTCTGCCACATGGATATGAAAGCCCGCATCCATCGGGATGGCATCCGCACAAGCCTGTAAGGTCTCTTCGTTGAGAGTCAAACTCGCATGAAGCCCAAACGTCCCACGCACTCGTGCATCATTCGCGTTCTGTTGCATGAAACGGATATTTTCAGTGATGCCCATCTGCATCTTATCCATCCCATCTCGGTCTGTCACTTCGTAACAGAGCAAGCCCCGCAATCCTGCCCGATTAATCGCCTCAGCAATCACATCCAAACTGCCGATGATATAATTTGGGCTGGCATGATGATCGACGAGGGTCGTTGTGCCATGTTTAATTGCATCCAACAGCGAAACTAAGGCACTTGCCCGAACCGAATCCTTATCGAGTGCTTTATCTAAATTCCACCATAAGCGCGACAATATCTCCGGAAAGTCTTTCGGAGGATCACCGGGAATCGCCATACCGCGTGCATAGGCTCCGTAAAAATGCGTATGCGCACAGATATTACCCGGCATCACCAACTGCCCTTTTGCATCCAAGCGTTCCGTCTCTGGAAATTGGGCTTCGAGTTCGGAGGACTTACCCACAACTTGAATCATGCCATTTTGGATAAGAATCGCGTGATTGGGCAAAACTTGATTAGGATTGCCCAGTGTGATAACTGTACCATTGGTAATTAACATGCGAATTGACTTTCAACAAGGTCACTAAAAAACAATTGGGACAGGCGCGAGAACCGGACCTCCTTGTTCAGCGACACGACGACGTATCTCAGCAAATAGTTTATCGTCTGGCTCGTCGCTATTCAAATACACATCGCCTTCGTCGGGGTCTGTAGAGGCAACCACTTCACCATCTTCACACAGTAAACGCAACTGGGGGGCATAACCTGTTGAACGTTTTTCTGTACTCCAATAGCGATTGACGGTCAGCTTTTTATCGCGTAAGGCATGGTAGATACGATCAACATAATAGTCAGCTTTGGAATATAAATCGGCGATTTCCTCTGCGTGGACGAAGCGGTCCCATGTGGTGTAGATAAAGGCAAAGCGTCGATTCGTCGGATTAAGAACAGGTGGATTCTTGGGAATGAGTCCCTGAAATTGTACCTGATAATACTCGTTCATTGCGCGGTCATGACTGGCTTCTTTAGGCAACAAATCTTTGCGATACTTGAGTTCTAAGCCTGTTTTTTTGGCATAGTAATGGATGCCACTGCCAACCTCTTTCGCCGCGTAGCCACTCAAGTACAAGGCAATATATTCGACATCCACCCCACGAGGCATTTGTTCTTTTGGAATCCGATACCAATGTTCTTTCTGGGCGATGGTTAAATCGGTTTTGCGATTAATCACACCAACCAACACACGGTCATCGGGATAGGTCATGATGTTACCTCTAAACTAACTTCCTCGTGCTTCAAGTAATCGCTTGTCGATGTCAGCAACCATCTCTTGATGTTCAATCCACCATGCGGGGTCTTTTTGAGCGTCCAGTTCTTGCACCGTCTTGCCCTGCTGTTCCACCCATGTATAGTATTTCAAGTTATGCCAGCGCGCCCGATTGTGCAGTGTGCCTTCTTGAATCCAATCTAACGTCGCACCATGATATATAGATTCGATAAAGGCAGAGGCTTTGGCTTCATCCAGCGCGCCATGTTCTTCCTTCATTCGATTCATCACAGAGGGATACCGTTCCATTGAATCTGTCGCAACAGTGACAACCACATCATCTTTGCCAAAACCATAGAACTTCGCCGTCTTGATCGCACCCAAAATATTGCAAATGCCACTAATACCAAATGTCTCGGCATAACAATCGACAAGCCCTATGGGGATTCCGTAACGTTCTGATAGCGCAATACGCCCAGCTTCTTCCGCAAAGATACGCAAGCCATTCACACTCGCCATATCATCAATACACATGAGCGCATCCATATTATTGACATTGTGAATCCATGTCACATGCTTATCACCGATCCCTTGAATCTCATGCGCGCCATAGCCATTGTTAAACAACGTCGGACATTGAATCGGCTCTAATCCGATAATCTTATGGTCAGACCAAACTTGCTTGAGGCGATCCCCCGCCGCAATTGTTCCCGCACTCCCCATCGACGACACGTACGCCGAGATTTTGCCCTTACCGACACCTTTCGCCTCCAGTTCGGAAGCCAATTCGACAATCGTGTTGCCTGTCACATAATAGTGAAAGCGATAATTCCCCATCACCTCGAATTGATTCAAGATGCGGATATTCTCATCGCTCTTCCGAAGACGAGCCACTTCATCATAAATCTCTTTGACATTACTCTCACTACCCGGTGTGCGGTTAATCTCCGCCCCATAACTCTGGATACGGTCAAAGCGTTCTTGACTCATCTCTTCCGGTAGGACGACAATGCCTTTATAGCCCATACGACATCCGATAAACGCCCCGCCAATGCCATAGTTTCCTGTCGAGGGCCACACGAGCGTATGCACGTCGGGGTCAACTTCGCCCATCAATTGCTTCTCGACCAAGACCGAATACGCCGCCCCCACTTTATGACTCCCCGACGGAAACCCCATTCCATAAATCACAACAATCGGCGTATCCACTCCTGTCAATTCCTTCGGCAAAACAACATGATAGACTTCATTATTTTTGTCTCGCCATGTAATGTTAAACAGGTTAATCGGGTCGAGAGGTGATTCTTTCAAAGCCATAATCGCCTGTTGACGAATATCAAGATCAATCGTCTCAGGATGGAGCATTTCTTCAAATGTGGGTCCCGTAATCATGAAAAGTATTCCTTAAGCGAGGTCAATCAAATTTATACTAAAGACTAACTAATCGTCAATTTCCAAAGTTTGTTCGAGGACGCGCATATCATTGCGTATTTCGGTACGATGCAACGCCAATTCACGATACAAATCTAGGTCCGCAGTAGACATATGCTCTGTACCGCCACCATTTGCCATGATGAGGGTATCAATTTCTTCATCCAACTGCTCATATTGCAAGACCAATTCGCGGTATTGTTGTACCAGTGTTAAATCATGATTTGTTTTAGACATCGTTCTGACTTCTATCGCCTAATTGCGTTACCCCATCATACCCCATTGTACTAGCAACTGTATAGTTATTGTGTTTAGGGCGGACTCTGCGTTGCGGTTCTTCATCAAAGCCTTCTGTTGATGCCACAATGTAAAGTGGACGATCCCGTGTTTCATCATAAATTCGCGCAACATACTGCCCAATGATAAACATGAAAAACAATTGGAAGGAACTTAACAACAACAGAAGTACAATCGTCGTCGCTTGCCCACCAAAAAATTCTTCTCCTTGTGTTAAGCGCAAAATCGTAATTACAACTCCCACACTGATTGACAGCACAGCGAGTATCAGACTCAAGTAAATCATAATCTGCAACGGAAAAAAGGAGAAACTCGTCACCGCATCCAGTGCAAAGCTAATCATCTTCCGCAACGGATACTTCGTTTCACCCCAGTGGCGTTCTTCACGGACATACCCAACGCCCGTTTGCCGAAAACCAGCCCAACTTGTCATCCCGCGAATAAAGCGATTATGTTCCCGCATCTCACGTAAGACATTCGCCACTTGACGATCCATCAGCCGGAAATCCCCTGTGTCAACTGGAATATTGATATTCGTGATTCGATGAATCGCACGATAGAATAACTTCGCCGTGATTTGCTTAAACCAGCTTTCGCCCTTACGTTCAACCCGCACCGCATACACAACCTGATAACCCGCTTTCCATTCCGCAATCAAATCAGGAATGACTTCCGGGGGGTCTTGTAAATCGGCATCAATCAGAACAACCGCCTCACCTTGCGAGTAGTCGATACCCGCTGTGACGGCAACCTGATGCCCAAAGTTCCGTGCAAAATTGACCACCTTCACCCGTTCATCCTGTTGAGCAAGGTCTTCCATCAAATCCAGCGACTTATCCCGGCTGCCATCATTAATCAACACCAATTCCCACGGTTCATGGAGTCCGTCCATCACCTCCCGAACTCGCTCAAATAATTGTGGGATATTGCCTTCTTCGTTGTAAATAGGTGCAACAATGGAATATTTCGGCTTCTCACTCATAAATTGAACTTTGCAATCGCCTCCCGTACTGATTCAATGTGCGGTGCAACGCGGATACCTTCAGCAACCGATTCCTGTGCGCGCTTCACATCTTTTAGTCCATTGCCCGTAGACAAAAGTACAACTGATTCTTCACTGTGAATCATGCCTGATTGTACTGCACGTCGCGCACCGACAAAAGATGCCACCGCCGCTGGTTCCGCAAAGACTCCTGACAATTGTGCCAACTCTGGAATCCCCGCCACAATTTCATCATCAGACACAGCAATATAGCCTCCATCTGTCTCTCGTACAGCCCGCAGGGCTTTCGCACGATCACGAGGCAACCCAGCAGAGATACTATCCGCAATTGTATGAGCAGATACAGGTTGCATATCTTCAGCTGAGATGTTGTTCTCCCACGCCTGCACCAATGGCGAACTACCCTCCGCTTGTACACCAATTAATCGTGGGATTTTCTCAATCCAGCCGAGTCGATACAAATCTGCAAAGCCTTTATGCACACCACTAATGATGCTACCATCGCCGACGCTGACAACTACGACATCCGGCACATTCCAATCCAATTGTTCGGCAATTTCGAGCGATACCGTCTTCTTACCCTCCGTCGTGAAGGGATTAACCCCCGTATTGCGTGAATACCAATCACGCTCAATGCAGGTTTGCATACACAAATCAAAGGCGACATCATAGCTATCTTCGACCAACAACACCTTTGCCCCATACACCAGTAGTTGAGCAATTTTGGCGGGTGGCGCAGTCGCCGGGACAAAAATCACAATGTCGATATGCGGCACACTCGCCCCAACTCCAGCTAATGCGGCGGCGGCATTTCCTGTACTCGCTGTA
>JANQRM010000629.1 GCA_028284565.1 Anaerolineae bacterium
CGCATATCGACCATTCGGGTAACATCCCCAATCTTGTGAAACAGGGCTTCGCTGGGGACATCATCTGCACCCATGCGACCCGCGACCTCGCTATGACGATGCTCCAAGATAGCGGACATATCCAAGAACGCGACGCAGAGTACGTTAACAAGAAACGCGCCAAAAAGGGCGAACCACCCATTGAGCCAATTTATACACAAGACGATGCGCTCCAATCACTCGACCATTTTTCATCCGATAATTACGGACGCTCTCGTCTCATTGCGCCGGGAGTATCTGTCACCTTCTTAGATGCCGGACATATGCTAGGGAGTGCGATTGTCATCTTGGAGATAGAAGACAACGACACCAAATCCGATAGAACCCTCGTCTTCAGTGGGGACATCGGACGTGCAGGCATTCCCATCATTCGTGACCCTAGCACAGTGGAATCTGCTGACATCCTCATCATGGAAAGCACTTACGGCAATCGTCTGCATGAACCCTACCCCGATGCTGAAAAAGAACTGGAACGCATTATCTGTGAAACACATCAGCGCGGTGGTTCGATTATCATGCCAGCCTTCTCGGTTGGGCGGACGCAACAACTGGTCTTTACACTTCACAAATTAGCTGACCAAGGCGACATCCCAAATATCCCCATTTTTGTGGATAGCCCTCTTGCTGTGAATGCCACAGCGATTTTCCGACTCCATCCCGAAGTCTATGATGATGAGATTCGCACCTTCATGCAACAAGATACGAAACATCGAGACCCCTTTGGCTTTGATATGTTGACCTACATTCGCTCGGTGGAAGAGAGCAAGCAACTCAATTTCCATCGTGAACCCGCGATTATTATCAGTGCGAGTGGCATGATGGAGTTCGGACGGATATTGCATCACACTAAAAATCGCATTGAAGATGAACGTACAACAATTTTGATTACCGGCTGGCAAGCACCCAACACACTTGGACGGAAGCTCGTGGAAAAACATGAAACTGTTCGCATCTTTGGGGAGGAATACCAGACCAACGCCCATGTCGAGGTCTTGAATGGCTTCTCCGGTCATGCCGATAGAGATGAACTTATTGCATGGGTGGAGGCTATCCAACGGAAGCCAGAGCGCACGTTCCTCGTGCATGGGGAAGAAGAATCAGCCCTTGCACTGAAAGACACACTAGAAGAACGTTTTGGTTTAACGGTCAATGTGCCTTATCCGACAAATGAGTTTGAGGTCTAACAACCTATGTCGAGCCGTAGTCCCTTCTTTGAAGAGTGGATACAAAGCCTACGCGAACATTATATGAATGTGATTCGCACAGAAGATACTGTCACGGAGCAATCGCTTATCCATGTGATGCATGAAGTCGGCTTTAGTGAAGATGAACTCCGTGACTTGAGGATACGTGCCACCATGCATGTTGATGAAGTGGGCGAGGATTTTGTGCCAAATATCGACTTGCTCAAGCAACAACGTGCCACACCACACCCTGCCGAATGTGCTTGTCCCGATTGTATGGCGATTGACCTTGCTGGACACGATGATGAAGGACAACCCCTCGAACCCATAGAAGCGGAAGGTGAAGCGGGTTCGGTCTTCCCGGTTGCCAAGATGGATGAAACCATCGCGGAGGAATTACCGGAAAATGCTCCAGCCGATGCCTACGACGAGACGCTTGTCTATGCAGACGAAGGCGCGGATATTGAGACTCTGGATGACTTGCCACCTGCGGACGAAACTGAAGACGAGTCCGACGATTCTCCACAGCAATTGACCATGTTCTAGCTCACATTTTTATCAGCTTTTTACAACTTTAAGACCTTAAATCAGATAAAGTGAAGTGACCGCTATTGAGGATAGAGGAGGTAGAAGGATGTCGATGAAACGAATCAGTTGGTTAATCGTCACCTTAATGTGCATGGTGGCGACAGTCTCTGCACAGACCGATGCTTGCCCGATGCTTGTTGATAGCATTCTGGATATTGTGGCTGACTCCTGTTCTGATTTAGGTCGGAATGAAGCCTGTTATGGGAGCAATGACATCACCACCTTAGATTTCGACAGCAATTCCATCGAGTCCTTTGCCGATGTCGGTGATACAACCAATATGCTCGATATTGCCTCCCTTGCGACAGCCCCCTTTAATCTTGATGCGAATACCTGGGGTGTTGCCATTTTGTCACTTCAAGCTAACCTGCCCGATACTGTCCCCGGACAAAATGTGACATTTGTTGTCTATGGAGATACCCAACTCAATAATGAAGTCATCCCAGAAAATCAACTCATATCGAGTCTAACTGCCACCAGCACAGGTGCCATCAACATTCGTACGGGCGCGAGTACCAGCTATGCCACAGATGGAACTCTAACAACTGGACAAGAATTGACCTTAATTGGACGCAATGGCAACAGCGAATGGGTGCAATTTGAGCGCGAAGAGGCGATTGGCTGGGTATTTACTTCACTCCTCAATATCGACGGCGATCCTTCTGCATTGCCTATCGTCAGTAACGATGCCAATCAAGGTTACTCTGCACCCATGCAAGCCTTCAGCCTACGGTCAGGCATCGGTCAACCTGCTTGTGCTGAAGTCCCGCCTGATGGTGTCCTCCTGCAAACGCCAAGCGAAACTACGGTGAACTTCCTGATTAATGGTGTGGAAGTCGAAATCGGGAGTACCGCCTTTATCCAATCGGATGGGACAAGCATCGACGTACATACCTTTGAAGGCAATGTCAGTGTAACGTCTGTCGGAGAAACTCAAATGGTCGAGCCGGGCTTCATGACGAGTGCTAGTTTTGATAGACCGCCTTCCGAACCCATGCCTTATGACTTTAGCATGGTCAGTGGACTGCCCACCAACATCCTTCCGACGAGCATTTCCATTCCAGTTGCCATCATCTCGGATAATATCTGGCACAACACCGGCATCATGGTCAATGCAGGCGATACGATGACCTTTCTCGCGGGTGGGGTGATTAACTTCTGGGATTTCTGTACGACGCAAAAAGTCGATTTCGGTCAGCCTGACATTGATTGCGACAGCTTAATCTTAGGTCCCGATGGGGGCGACCCTCGCAATCTATCCGGCGAGGTCATCGGAAGCGATATGAGTCTCTTCCCTGTTCCCCGCGCACCGCCACACTCACTGGTTGGACGAGTGGGTTCAATGATCTTCTTTATCGGAACGAGTGCGACGATTACCGCCACTGATAGCGGTGTCCTCGAATTGCGAACCAACGATGTCGATAACAACAATCTCGGCGCATTTGTCGTGGCGACAGTTCTCTCTGTCCCTTAAACAGATAAGTCAAATTGGGAGCGTACCCTGCGCTCCCTTACTGCATTCATAAATATTCTTCTGGAATACCTTTAAGTTGCTCGTTCAACTCCCAGTCGTCGGGTTTTACTTTGCTATCAAACCAAACTGCACCATTTGCTAGCCACTTCTGTCGATAGGCTACGACCTGCTCATAGGTGTCATCTTCCACACCATAGTGAATGCCACAACAGCTACAAATCTGATAACTTGGCGTAACTCCATTGACTCCCCAAGGAGGTTCAGCTTGTTCTAAGCCACAGACAGGGCAGTTGTTTATTTTACTATTCATACTTATCGGGAATACCTTGAAGTTGTTCATCTAAATCCCAGTCGTCGGGTTTTTGTTGTTGATTAAACCACGTTGCGCCAGTCGCTAACCAGTTCTTACGATATTCAATAATTTGTTCCAGCGTTTCGTCTTCGAGTCCAAATTGAACACCACAACAAACACAGATTTGATAACTTGGAGAGCTATTGTTGTTTCCCCACGGTGGCTCCCATTGGTCAAGCCCACAGACACGGCAATTATTGATCTTACTGTTCATGTTTCTTGATTACCCCTCTGCGTCTTTGCGTCCTTTGCACCTTTGCGTTAAATCTTTTGGTGTAAGGTGATTTACTCTCCCATCTCAATCTGACCATTTTCAACTTGCCACACCGAAGCGCGTTCTAAAAAGTCGTCTGTAAAGATGTCGAGTTCCGTCGTTGTGACAAAAGTCTGTGCTTTACCATTGAGTCGTTCCAATAGAAACGCACGTCGCTTACTATCCAACTCGGCAACCACTTCATCCAGCAATAACAGGGGATATTCACCGATATGGTCACGCATCCAATCGAGTTCGGCGAGTTTTAATGCCATCACTGCGGTTCGTGCCTGCCCCCGACTACCATACAAACCACAATCCCGATTGTTAATCATCAAGCGTAGTTCATCTCGATGCGGACCTGATAAGGTCATCCCACGCTGAATGGACTCATCCTGTTCGGCTTGTAGTTGATCTAAAAATTGTGGTGCGATGGACTGTGGGGATAATTCGCTATTCAAATCTAACCCAACCACATCAAAGGTCAATTGCCCTTCACCTTCGACAGTCGGCAAAAAGCTCGGCTGGTATTTCAGAGTGAGCATCTCACGGTTGCCCGTTAAATCATAATGATTCGCTTGGGCTTTATTCTCCAACTCTCGCAAAAATTGTTGTCGTCCGGCGATGATGATGCTCCCGTTCTCAGCGATTTGCACATCCCAATATTCCAATTCACCGGCGGATGCACGTCCTTCGCTAATCCGTTTCAATAAGGCATTGCGTTGAGGCAAGAGCTTGTCATAATTATCCAACGCCACCAGATAATCTCGCTCGACTTGTGTCAATGTCGTGTTCATAAAACGACGACGGTCAATGGGTGAGCCTTCGATGAGGGATAAATCTTGTGGCAAAAACAACACCACACTTAACACGCCCACCACATCCATCACGCGCTTTTCCACACCATTGAGTTGTACCGTCTTCTTAAAACGTGGTGCGCCTGTAGACATATCTAACATGAGGGTAATTTCAAGTTTGTTCAGCGGGCTATAACGATTGCTGACTTCTGCTGATAACCGCGCAAAAGGAATCGGGTCGTGTTCCGTGCGCCAATGAATCAGTTGACGGTCACTTGTCGTATAAGGCGAGCGAGAGGTTGCCAGATAATATACTGCTTCGAGGATGCTGGTTTTGCCCTGTGCATTATCGCCCACCAAGACAAGGGGTTGCTGGGGCAAGCTGACTTCCAAGCGCGCATAATTCCGGAAATTGGTCAAAGACAGATGTTCGATTTGCATAGGCGTATTGAACCACAAAGGGGCGCATAGATACACCCCTTCATTATCAACAGTCAGCGAGATTTGTCAGTGCCTTAGGTTTTTTCTAGCCACGCAATCGCCTCATCAAGATTATTGAAGAAGCGACGCTTCGTGCTGTTGATACGCAATGTTTCTAAAAAGGTCTTGGCAATCGAAACCAACACGCCAGACCTATAAACATAAGCCGACCTTAGCGGGATGGGTTTTTCAAGAGAGCGAAATAGCTTGCCAATTTCCTGACGCGCATAACTCATCGGTGGCATACCCACGCGAATGTCAATCAGAAGCTTGACTGTTGTTTCTTTACCATCCACTGTTTCAAAAATTTGTCCTAAGGTTTCGAGTAATTCATCCACACCTTGGCGTGATGGTTTTAGAAGGGTAAGAACGTGGATTCCGCTATCGAGCTGGTGATATTGACTGGTGGATTGTCCATGTGCTGATGTAACCATGTAATTGCCTCGAACTTATAAAATCAATTTTATCTTTAATTATGTCTCCATCCTAACATCTCAAGGAAAGTCTTGGCAAGATTCTTAGGTGTTTTGCCCATTTCACTCCATGCGATGTATAGTGTCTCTGTAATTGATGACACATAAGGGCAATCTGAATGACAGCTACCACTTATCCAGAACTGAACCCCTCGCCACGCATCTTACTCGGACCCGGACCCAGCATGGTGCATCCCAACGTCCTCAAAGCGATGGCAACCCCACTTGTCGGACACCTCGACCCCGAATTCATTACCTTGATGAATCGTACACAGGAACTCTTGCGTGAACTCTATCAAACCCAAAATCTTATTACGATTCCCATCTCCGGCACAGGGTCAGCCTCAATGGAAGCGGCAATTGCCAACATGGTCGAGCCGGACGATACCATGCTCATTTGTAACAACGGCTACTTCGGCGGACGTATGGAAGACATGGCAAAACGCTATGGTGCAGATGTGCAGGTCATCTCGCGCCCATGGGGCGAAGTCTTTACACCAGATGAAGTCAAGCAAACTCTCAACCAACGCCCTGCCAAAATTGTCGGTATTGTCCATGCGGAGACATCAACTGGCGCGCGCCAACCCCTCGAAGAGATTGCTCAGATTGTCCATGCACAAGGCGGAATCTTAATCGTCGATGCCGTAACTTCGCTCGGTGGATTGCCTCTCAAAGTGGATGAATGGGGTTTGGATGTCTGCTACAGTGGCGCACAAAAATGCCTCAGTGTCCCACCCGGCATCAGCCCACTGACGCTCGGCTCATGGGCGATGGAAAAACTCAACAAACGCAAGACCCCCGTCGCCAATTGGTATCTCGATATGAGCATTGTTGGCAAATATTGGGGCGAAGAGCGCAGTTATCATCACACTGCACCCATCAGCATGAACTATGCTTTATATGAAGGCTTGCGTTTGATTCATGAAGAAGGACTCGAAAATCGCTGGCAACGTCACCAAGCCAATGCCGAACTGCTCTGGGAGGGACTCGAATCACTCGGTATGACCTTACACGTCTCCAAAGAATATCGCTTGCCCTCTCTCACGACCGTCCGTATCCCAGAAGGCGTGAATGATGCTGAAGTTCGTCGTCGCTTGCTAGCAGATTACAACATTGAGATTAGCGGTGGCTTGGGTGAACTCAAAGGCAAGGTCTGGCGCATTGGCTTGATGGGCTACTCCTCCCGACGCGAAAATGTCTTGCTCTTGATTTCAGCATTGGAGCGAATCATCGGATAAAACTCTCTATACTCACGCGAAGTCGGATTCGGTATCATCAGCCAACCGTTTGTGCATGGAGAGATTGATGTTCCGTCGTCTGAAATGGTTGTGGATAATTGGCTTCTGGGTGATAATGATGGTCCTCTTATTAGAGGTCGGTTTGCGCTTGCTGACTCCATCCCTACCATCTCAATTGAGAGCGGTCGCCCGCACGGTAATAACCGGACAGCCCTACGAAGAAGCATGGTCGCCTGCATGGATTGAAAATCCCGAATACACCTATATCCTACGCCCGAATATTGACAATGAACTGCAATATGGCAGTCCGAGTGTCAGCTTCCAACTCAGTACAATTGAACTCTGGGAAGGTGGCGGAGTTGGCTTTCGGACGCGACCTGTCGATTACTTTGTTGATGCCGTCGTCGTGGGTGATTCCTTCGGCTTCTGCTTTACCCAACGTGCCGATTGTTGGGTGACACAGCTAGAACAACAAACGGGCATGGGACTTGTCAATCTTAGTCTTCCGGTGACGGGTTCGACGAGCCATGGACGTATTCTCCGCGATTTCGGTCAAGCCTACACACCACCTCTCGTCATCTGGCAATTTTTCGGCAACGACTTCAATGATGATTACGGCTTGCTCTTTGCAGATGACAGGACAGACACTCAAGGGGAACAAGAAGTCGACACGAGCATTGGCGGTTGGTTTCGTGAGAATTCAGTGACAGTTGCCATTTTCGACCATATCCTCAATCAGAATAGGGATGACATCTTTGCGGAGACAGCCTTTGCAACGGTTGGAGATGCGACACTCGGCTTCGGACAAGCCTACGAACAACAAGCCCTCGCTATGTCCCTCGAAAACAATCAACAAGGCTACGAATCAACCCGTGGCATCCTCATTGAATCCCGCGACCTCATCGACTCATGGGATGGACATCTGGTCATTTTAATCATCCCCACCCGCGAGGAAGTCTATGCCCACCTCAGCCGCGATTTGTTGGGCGATAATGCAATCGACACTTTATCTAGCGCGCGTTTCGCCATGCTGGATTTATGCACCGAACTCGATTTGATCTGCTACGACCCGCTAGGTGATTTGCAAGCCCGTGCTGAACAAGGTGATGTTCTCTACTATGCAGATGATATGCACCTCAATCCACTCGGCAATGCTGTCCTCGCTGAAAAATTTGCTGAATGGTTAGAAGATAACAATATTTGGACGAGCGATTCATAACTTTGGCTCATTGTAATTCCGCGCTATAGTTACCAACATAGAATAATCATTCACAACTATCGGAATTGATAATGAAAAAACATTTAGATGAGCTAATGGAGAAACGTGGGCTGGATGCCTTTATTATCGGCGGTGGCGAACAGACGAACACCCCCCGCTATTACCTCACCAATGGCGCACACATCACGCGCGGCTGGGTCTTCAAAAAGCGGGATGAGGCTCTCATGGTGGTCGTCAATGGCATGGAACTTGATGAAGCCAAAAAGAGTGGGCTAGAGAATATTCAAGTCCTCGCCGATTTGGGCTATTACGACCTGCTTCAAGAAGAGGATATGACCGTTCTCAAA
>JANQRM010000633.1 GCA_028284565.1 Anaerolineae bacterium
GAAACTGTCGGTTCTGTAGACAACAAAATTCCAGAATGCACTGTCCGATACAAGGCATAGGGGGTCTCATCACGAAATTGCTTGAAGACCTCCTTCTTCACCGGACACCGTATCCCGTTCACACTGATGACATAATTGTCTGTTTGTCGCCCGACTTGAAGCACACGCTCCATCACACCCTCGACCTTCGCCACCTCACCAGACCGAATATCCGACGTAAAACGCATCCACTGTCGCCCAAACGTGCCCGTTGTCACAGCGTTAATCACGGTCAACAACACACCGATGAAACTCAAAATCGTATTGTGATTCTGCTGCCCGAAGAAAATCAGCGTCGTCGCCAATAAGACAAACAACACAAACAAACCTGTCCCGATTAACGCATTACGACGGCGCAACCGCACAAGGTCATTGGCTTGCGTTTCATGCAATATACCATCACGATTCGCTTCCAATTGTGCGTGGGTGAAGGACATCGCCTCCATTAAATCTGCGAGTGGGGGACGTTCATTCGTCATCATTTATCTTGGGGATTCGCTTCATGGTCACTATCCTCAATCTCATCCGAACCCACTTTTTGCCCGCTTTCCACTGGATCATCTGGAATGTCTTCTATATTAACTGCTTCGGCAAGGTGCAGGAGGGCTTGTGTCCGTTTCGACAATTGCGGTTCGGGTAAATCTACACCGGGTATCGTTTCGATATAAACGGAGCGACTGGGGAATGCAATGCTCATATCCAGCTCTTCGATCAGCTCCATAATCGCCAACAAGATTTGCTCTTTCTCAGCTGTAAATTCGCCCCAATCTGAAAGCAAGATATAACACCGCACCAATATGTCCAGCGAACTTGAACCAAAGTTGACGAAATACACAACAATCGACTCTGAATCGATGGTTTCCCACTCATCAAGTAATTGACGGATATGATGCAACAATGCGCGCATCTGCTTCGCACTCGAATCATAGGTGACCCCAATCGTGACATCCAAACGACGTTTCGACAAGCGCGACCAATTCAGCACGGCTTTATTAGACAACATACTATTCGGTACAGTCACAATCGCTTGGTCAAGCTGACGAACACGAGTCGAGCGCATCCCCACGGATTCCACAATGCCACTTACATCCGAAGTCGTGATAAAATCGCCCACATCAAACGGATTATCACTTACTACTGCTGTAAAACCAAAGATATTCGAGGCAGTATCTTGTGCCGCCAATGAAAATGCCAAGCCAACAATACCAATGGATGCAACCAAGCCAGTGACATCCACACTCCACTCTTGCAAGACGATGACAATCCCCAAAGCGATAACAATAATCTCTACCACTTTCCGAAAGAAGGGCAACAACCGTTCCGGAATCGTCAAACCAGTTATCCGCAACACCCGATTTGGATGTGATAACAAGATTTCAATAATTTCGTAGAGGGCATAGACAACCGCAATAATAATCAGGGATCGTGCCACCACCAATGCAAAATCACGGATAGCTCCCTCAATTCCCACAATCCATACCGCCAGAATCAACCCCACGCCTAAAATCGCAAATCGTAGAGGTTTGACGATACTATCCATTAATCGGTCATCAACATCTGTACCTGTGCGCCCCACTAATGAGCGAACTGGACGCAATATCGCCCATGCAATCGCCCGACGTAAAAGCCAGATAATTAATAATGCTAGGACGAGTACCAACACAGAAATAACCGCTTCTGCGATTTCTGGATTGTCTGCAAAGAGTTCTTGAATTTGTTCAATCATAAAATATCTCGATTATGCAATTTCACATCCTACTATCGTGCCAAAAGCGCGGGTTTTGTGCAACGTGAAATAGTGCAACTGTCCCATTCTCATCTCACAATCGGTATAATATACCCCGTACATGCAAAAGAAAGCATTGAAGACATGCAAACGGACAAATCCAAACGCAAAGGCAAACCCACCGCGTCATCAAACAAATGGCTCGCAATTGGAGCTGGCGGAATCATCGCTGTGGTTGCCATGTTGATTTTTATTAGCCGTCCAACTGAAGAGGCAACGATTCAATCCGAACCAGAAGCAAATATTCCTAACGCCCAAGTTGAGGTTGAAGGGATATTACGAGAAACAGTTATTGTCCCTTTTGACAAACGGGATGCAACTCCAACCGAGAATGACTACAGTGGCTTGGTTCGTCTCGTCATCAGTGGTACAGGGCAGGCGGCGGGCGATGATTTGAGCGATGCCTTTTATCTCTTCACACAAAACGGGAACCAATTAGACGAGCCATTAACCGAACACTTTGATCTCGAAATTGATGGGCAACGTGCCATTATTAGGCTGGGGTTGCAAGATAATCCACCGCCATATAATGACGATCATGTTTACGTCGTAACGTATGATGTAGGTGAACAACCGCGTCCGATTCGATTTCGCATTAGTGATGAAACCGTGGATGATAATTCTGGCGAATTTAACATAGATGTCTACTGGGGAGTGAGTGGCTGATGCGGATTCGTCGCGCGTTGCTCTTCATGCCGGGGGACTCTCGGCGCAAAATCGACAAAGGTGCAGGCATGGATATCGATTCCATCATCATGGATTTAGAAGATGCTGTCGCGCTCAACAACAAATTAACTGCCCGCCTCTCAGTTGCCAAAGCCCTACGCGAAGTCGATTTTGGACGTACCGAGCGTCTTGTCCGCACCAATATGGTCATTCCCAATTGGATTTACGAGTCGGATATTGAGCAAACTGTTTCCGCACAACCCGATGGTTATGTTTTGCCCAAAATTGAATCTGCATGGCAGATTCAACACGTCTCCATGCTTCTCTCCAAAGCCGAAGATCAATATGGCTGGGAACGCAACTCTCTCAAACTTCTTGCCATTATCGAAACTGCGCGCGGGGTGGTCAACCTGAATGAAATCGCCCAGAGTTCTCCCCGATTGGAAGCCCTCATTTTCGGTGCAGAAGATTTTTCGGGGGATATCGGCGCAACCCGTACCCAAGCCGGATGGGAAGTTTTTTACGCGCGCAGTGCCACGGTTACTTATGCCAAAGCCTATGGACTCCAAGCCATTGATACCGTCTTTATTGACTTAACAGCTGATGAAGAGAGACTCAAAGCAGAAACACGCATTGCGCTAGAAATGGGCTACACGGGCAAACTCGCCATCCATCCCAAACAAGTCGAACCCATGCAGTCCGTCTTCACACCGGATATTGCAACGATCCTCTCTGCCAAACGTCTCATCCAAGCGCATGACGAACAACAAGAAGCCGGCAAGGGTGTCTTTGAATACGAAGGTAAAATGGTCGATATGCCCATGATTCGCGCCGCCATCACTATCATTGCCAACGCCCGTGCTTGCGGTGTCGATGTTGAGGCAATTGGTTGATATTCATCTTGATGCATATGCATAGCCAAATGCATAGCCAGATGCATCCCACTTTCACCCCATTGTGTGATACGCTGATAACAGCCTTTGCTCACTAACTACCTTGAAAGCTGAAGTGCTGACCGCTGAAAGCTAATCTCTGATGTCTGAAATCTGTATTCTGAAATCTTTTTCAAACCCAATGCTAACATTATTCGTCACCACAACGGGAACGCCTCTGCCAACCGTCGAAAACATATATTATCCGCGCGACGGTAAATTGTTCTGCTAACCTATGACAAACCGAATTCAAACCAAACACCTCATCCTCCTCACGCTGATTCTGCTACTTGGTGCAACCGCACGCATGCTACACATCGACCAGCAAAGCATCTGGGCAGATGAAGGAT
>JANQRM010000644.1 GCA_028284565.1 Anaerolineae bacterium
CTCCATCTAGTCGATGCTCACCGGCGTAAACGCAGTCCATCTGGCATGACCTATGCCATAGATCACGATGAGGTTCACGACATGATGCGGCGCTATGGCGTGTTGTCTGTGAACAATGACAGGAGTTAAAAGTTGCCTGTACAATGTAGATACACATTCTCAAGTAATATTTGGACCTCTGCCTTCAACAAGCAACCATATCCATACATCCATACCCCTCGCTAAACAAATACATCAGTTTTTTGACATGCTACAAATCCGATTTGTAGCATGTCAAAGCATTGACGTTGTCACAGGTGAGACCGAGATTTATGCGAATTAGCTGTGTAGTGAAGTCGCACTCTTGATTTCTTAAACTTACCGAGAATATAGGGAGTGGGGAATAGGTAGTTGGTGATATACTTGACAAATGAATATCCAATGTCCGTAATGCGAAAACGAAACCGAGCAAGCAAAAGCAAGTAAGACGAAATACGCGAGTCAACGCTATAAGTGTAAGCCTTGTCAGCGTGTTTATACGCCAAACCCAAAACAACAAGGGTATCCTGATAGGGTTCGTCACGAAGCCATACGCTTGTATATCGATGGGATGAATTATCGTCGGATTGCCCGTCAGTTGGGCGTGGATCATAAATCGGTCATCAACTGGGTCAATGCCCACGTTGCTCAACAAACCGATGCCCCGCTTCCCTCAGATGTGAATAATGCTGAGATGGACGAGTTATATACCTTTGTGGGGTCAAAAAAACGTGTTTATGTGATGACACTGGTGGATAGGCGCACCAGTTGCATTCTCAGCTGGGCAGTGGAGCGAGAACGAAGTGAAAGCTGTCTCCAACAGCTGGTCGATGATGCCCCTCAAGCCGCTTATTCTTTCAGTCATTTGTTTGCCACCTATCGCCAACTGATTTACCATTCTGGACGCTATACGCCCATACCTACTAAGTCCGAAACCTATCAGGTTGAAGGCGGAAATGCTGAGATGAGATACTATCTAGCACGTTTGGCGAGACGCTCGCACTGTATCAAGGCTTTGAGGCGAGCGATTAAGCTCTTTGTCTACGCTTGGAACTCTCGTCAACTCCAGCGACTTCACTTTCCAAAATATGCCTTTCACTTCCGTGATTTCATATAAACTCTACTTTCCCCACCCCCAAATATAACACTCTTTGACATTTGAAATTCGTCAAGTTAGAATTGGTAGCACCACTGACCAATTTACTCTGATATGTAGGTGAAATTTGAAAAATCAGGCACCTCAACTTACGGGCTTAACAACCATTCAAAAAGCCAGTGTTAAAGATCAAACATTGGAACAATTGAAGAAATATATTTTATCTGGCGCGGTCGGTTTAGGTGATCGCTTGCCCTCTGAACGAGCTTTAGCAGAGGCACTGGGTGTCGGGCGGTACAGTGTCCGCGAAGCCCTCAAAATCCTCGAAGCTGTCGGGCTAGTCGAGTCCAGAGTCGGTGATGGAACCTTCCTGACCACCAATACCGGTGCCAATTTTGGACGCATCCTTGGTTTGAGTTTAGCTTCATGGGGTGGCACAATTATTGAGATTTTAGATGCACGGAAAATGATTGAAGTGGAAGCCGTGCGTGTTGCAGCAGAACGTGCAACCGAGGAACAAATTGAACTTCTTGCTAATGAACTGGAAGAGATGCAAAGCCATACACAAGACTTTCGACAATATCTAAAGGCAGATATGAATTTCCATCGTCGTATCGGTGAAGCCAGTCAAAATGCCATCATCAGTCAATTCGTGAACAATCTAATCGATTTGCTTGAGGAGGTATTGAAAGAAACGCACTCAGATGAATTGCCGACTCAAGCAGAAGGTAGTGGGACCCACGAGACAATCTATCAAGCCATCGTCCGTCGTGAACCAGATACTGCAAGTCGCTTAATGCGCGATCATATCCAATTTACAAGTGAAGTCTGGCAAGCCGTGATTTCTCTCACATCCAGTACACAAGACGATGAAACATAAATATATACACAAGGGGGGAGGTGACTAGCGGATAAAGTATCCCAAGACACAATTTTCTGAAAAAACAGTTTATTTTGGAGAATATCATGAATAAAGATAGATCCGATGGTCGATGCTGGCGAAGCGTTCTTTGGTGTGAAGCATCAAGACTTAGCACTTGTTCATGAACCAGATATCCCAAGTCGCTGGCTACCTAAAGAACGACGTTTTGGCGAGTTTGATCCTTGCACGACACTCACTGGAGTGGGGCAGTTTCAACATTTTACAGCTCTCGCGAACTTCTACTTGGAACGCCTGCAACCCACCAGTGCCGAACCGATTTTGATGAATGGCGATGATGTCATTGCCAGTGCTAACAAGATCGGTACGGGACACGTCTATTTAATAGGCACATTTTTGGGGTTCAGTGCTTTAGCCTACCAGGAGGTCGACGCAGGAACCGATGCTTTTCTGGCGCATCTTTTACAAATCGCTAAAGTGAGACCAGAACGCTATGGCAATCTGCTACGTCGTCGTCGCACACTAAATAACAAGGAAGCATGGTTTTTTATAAATCCAACTGCCCTTGATTGCACTGAGCTTATCGATAAGGAAGGTTATTCTATAGTTGTTGACCTTTTGGATGATAATCTTATTGCTGAAACTGACGAAACCATGACCATTAGAATCCCAAGCACCAATATAGGATGTCTGATAATGGATTCTGATTAGTCAATGAGAAAATTTATTGTAAGGACTATCTCAATTTATTGACACTGCCCTTCATTTAGATAGGATCTCGAAATGAAAATAACCAAAATCGATTGCCATGTATTGTTAGTTCCAGAATATCACACCGAAGCCTGTTCGTCGGCCCAAGATAACCTTGTGGTCGAGATTCACACGGATGAAGGGATTGTTGGTATTGGTGAAACAGATGTCAACCCTTGGATTGCGAAAGCGTGTATCAAGGCACGGGGAACGCACATTATGGGCTTAGGATTGGAGGAAATGCTTATGGGGGAAGACCCTATGCAACCTGAAGCAATCTGGCACAAGCTCTACAGCGGCTCCAAAATGAATGGACGACGCGGTGCATTAATCTGTGCAATGGGCGCGATTGATATGGCTCTCTGGGACATTAAAGGCAAGGCGTTGGATTTGCCGGTCTATAAATTACTGGGGGGAGCTGTCAAAGAGAGCATTATTCCTTATGCTTCCTTGTTACCGACGGGTGATACCTTGCAAGAGTATCGTGACTCACTCAAAGCAAAAGTACGTCAAGCTCAGCAATTCGGTTTCAAAGCCGCCAAATTAGAAATCTGCATCAATGGGCCCTATACGCACAATGGCTTGCAGGAACATGACGATCATATTGCCGATATTGTGGCAGAATGTCGGGACACCGTAGGTTCTGACATGACCTTAATGGTGGATGTCGCCTATGCGTGGTCAGATGCTCGTACTGCACTTCGAGTCATTAAACAATTGGAACCTTTCGATTTGTTTTTTCTTGAAACGCCGATCAATATTGATGATCTCGAAGGCTATGCCTTTATTAGTGATCATTCGCCCATACGCATCGCCGCGGGTGAGTGGCAAAACACCCATTATGAATTTCTAGACCTCGCACATCGAGGCAAATTAGATGTTTTACAACCCGATGTGGGTCGGGTAGGGGGCTTCACCGAAGCACGTAAAGTCACGCAACTTGCTGCAGATTATGGTCGTCTGATTGTGCCACATTGTTGGAAAACAGGGATTGGAATTGCAGCCAGTGCACATTTAGGGTTTGCAACCGCTTGTTGTCCTTTCATCGAGTTTCTGCCTGCTCACCTTTCAGAATCAGTTCTCCGTGATGAATTGGTGGCAGACGAATTAGAGATGGTGAATGGTGAAATCCCCCTCCCGCAAAAGCCTGGATTAGGAATTGAGCTCAATCGGGATGCTTTGGCACGTTATCTCGTGGATTAATAAAGGGTTTTCTGATGACAAGACGGTTACAAGATCGCGTAGCACTCGTCACTGGAGCCGGGCAAGGCATTGGTGAAGCCATCTGCAGACGATTTGTAGCAGAAGGAGCAATTGTTATTGGGATTGATCGTAATGATCAGACATTGGGACTACTCGCCAATGAATTATCCAATTTCAATAGTTTTGTCACGGATGTGCAAAATCACCAAGCCTTAGCTGAGTGTGTGGATCAGACCATCCATGAACATCAACAGATTGATATCCTCGTTAATAATGCCGGTTTCCAGTACACGATTCCCTTTGTCGACACTACATTGGAGCAATGGCAAGAGACACATCGAGTCAATCTTGAAGCGCAATATGTACTCTGTAAAGCAGTTGTGCCGCACATGATTGAAGTTGGATATGGTCGCATTGTTAATGTGTCATCTTCTCAATCGATTGCTGTAGAACCCTCTGTCAGTGCCTATGCCACAAGCAAAGCAGGGATCAATGCATTTACCCGAAGTTTGGCAGTCGAACTAGCCCCACACCAAATCCTTGTAAATGCCATTGCACCGGGTTGTATTCATACTCCCATGTCTATCATCAATGGGATCGATGAAACCACAACCGATAGCTTTCAAGAATGGTATGTTAAACGGCGAAAAATTCCCTTAGGGCGACCCGGACAAGCAGGTGAAGTGGCCTCTATGGCATTGTATCTTGCCTCAGAAGAATGTACTTATGTGACTGGACAGACCCTAGTTGTGGATGGTGGCTTGACGATCACATTTTGAAGATAACGCCATCTATCTGATTCTTAACGACCATACCTAATTACTGACAAAATTGAAAAGAAAGGCGAATTTCCATGCCAAAGATTACCTTGATTGGCGCAGGAAGTACCATTTTCGCCAAAAATCTAATCGGTGATATTCTCAGTTTCGCTGAATTGTCTAGTGCAACTCTCGTCTTGCATGATATTGATGAACAACGCCTACGAACTTCGGAAATTGTTGCGAATAAGCTCGCCTTATCGCTAAATGCAAAACCAACGATACAAGCTACACTCAATCGGCAAGAAGCACTTGAAGATGCAGATTACGCAATTTGTATGATTCAAGTCGGTGGTTACAAACCCTCAACCCAAATTGACTTCAACATCCCAATGAAATATGGACTTCGACAAACCATTGGGGATACGATTGGGATTGGGGGAATCATGCGGGGCTTGCGAACAATTCCTGTACTCTTAGATATTTGCAAGGATATGGAACAGCTTTGCCCAGATGTTACGTTTCTACAATATGTCAACCCAATGGCAATTAATTGTTGGGCAATTGGTCGCGCTTCGTCGATTAACACTATAGGACTATGTCACAGCGTACAGGAGACTGCCACAGTACTTGCAGAAGACATACATCTTCCCATCAACGAAATTAACTATGTATGTGCAGGTATCAACCATATGGCATTTTTCTTGCAATTTGAGCGTGATGGGGAAGATTTATATCCACGTCTTCGTCAAGTGTTGGAATCCGAAAAGATTCCAATTCGTCCCATGTTTACAGCTCCGATTACTGATTCAGTGCGCTATGAAGTGTTCAAACGTCTGGGCTATTTTGTCACTGAGTCGAGCGAGCATTTTGCAGAATATGTTCCTTGGTTTATTAAACGAGACCGTCCAGACATGATTGATCAATATGGGATCCCGCTTGACGAATATCTTGATCGTTGCGAAGTTCAAATTTCACAATGGGAAGCCCAAGAGCTAAATTAGAAAATCCGACCGCAGTGTTGGAACATCAACAGAGTAGCGAATATGGTTCATTAATAATTCATAGTCTTGAAACGGGCATTCCTCGGGTGATCAATGGAAATGTCCCGAATACAGGCTTGATTGACAATTTACCTACAGGCTGTTATGTAGAAGTTCCCTGTCTCATCGATAAGAAAGGAATTCAACCACTACCATTGGGGAAGTTACCGCCACAACTTGTCGCGCTTATGCGAACCAACATCAATGTCCAAGCATTGACTGTTGAAGCGGCATTAACCCAAAAAAGTGAGCATATTTATCACGCCGCAATGCTTGATCCCCATACTGCTGCAGAGCTCAGTATTGATGAATTTTTCAATTGGTTGACGACCTGATGGAGGCTCATGCAAACTGGCTTCCCATTTTCAGCTAGCTGTCACATTGGTCAAATTAGAGGCAAATTGATTATGTAACTGCAAGTTTGCACATTTCCAACCGAGTAGACTGCCACAAGAAAGGGAAGTTTGTATGAAAATCTGGACGATTTTCTACGTCCTTAGAACAGGATCCCTAAGAAGAAGCTTAAAGTTAGAGTCTGTTTGTAATAAGGAATATTGAGAAGTAGAATGCGGAGGGTCAACATTTTTATGATTGTTGGGATGATTGGGTGGCAAATATATGCTCCAAATTCTTCCTTGTGCGTCTCGATTGGCTTTCTTCATCTTGGATGGGAGCAATAATTAACTGCCTTTTATCCATTGGTTTCGGCAACAGTTTGAAATGCTAACCGAAATCACCCAACGAGGAGGCAAAGGCTTTCAAGTTTTTCCTAAACGCTGGATTGTCGAGCCTATAATTCGATAAGGACAAGGCATGAACTTAGAAAATCAGGTGGCAGTTGTCACGGGGGGGACGGGTGTACTGGGAAGTGCAATCGCAACGTCTCTCGCACAAGCTGGGGCAAGCGTTGTTGTTCTCGCGCGTACTGCCAATAAAACACAAGCTCTATCATCAGACATCATCAACGCAGGCGGACAAGCACTCGGTATTGGAGCAGATGTGCTGGATAAACCCTCGTTAGAATCCGCCAAACATCAAATTTTGGATGCTTACGGACGCATTGACATCCTCATTAATGGTGCAGGGGGTAATCAAGTCCAAGCCACAGCCATCCCCAATGAGCGCACCTTCTTTACCCTGCCACAAGATGCGATGCAGTGGGTCTTTAACCTCAATATCATGGGGAGTATTCTGGCTTCGCAGGTCTTTGGGATGCAGATGGTCAATCAAGAGTCGGGTGTGATTTTGAATATCTCGTCAATGGCATCGTTTCAACCTTTAACGCGCGTCGTTGCTT
>JANQRM010000648.1 GCA_028284565.1 Anaerolineae bacterium
TCGAGGATAATATGAAAGCGATTGAGGTGCTGGATAAGTTAACAGATGAAGTGATGGAACGCATCGAAGGTATTTTGTCGAGCTAATCTCTCCCATGCCAGACACAACCTCACATCATTGGCATGTTTATGGGCATGATTGGGCAGTGGATTTCCTGCGCAAAGGTATAGCGCATGGACGCACCCGTCATGCCTACCTCATCACCGGGACTCAGGCAATCGGAAAGAGCCAGCTGGCGCATCATTTTGCGATGGCACTCAATTGCACACATGAAGATGAAACTGTCCGTCCATGTGGAGAATGTCGGTCATGCAAGCGGGTGTATAGCGGGAATCATCCCGATTTGCTCTATAGTGATAATGATGAGAAAACCGGACAACTCAAGATTGATGAAGTCCGTAATGTCATCCGTCTGCTGAATCTCAAGCCCTTTGATTCAACCTATCGTGTGGCGATTTTTCATGATTTTGATATGGCACAGAATCGCGCTCAAGATGCCCTGTTGAAAACGTTGGAAGAACCTCCCTCTTATGCGGTGTTAATTCTCCTTGCACAATCGACTGAAAATATTATGCCGACGATTGTGAGTCGGTGTCAGGTCTTGCCCTTGCGTTCTGTTCCAGCAAAAATCATTAAAGAGGTATTGTTGACGCACGGAACAGATGAAGATACAGCGACCCTGTTGGCACGATTAAGCAGTGGACGTTTGGGATGGGCAATTGAGGCATTGCAAGATGAGACGGTTTTGCCCTTTCGGGATGAGATGCTTGACCGATTGCGTGATGCGATACAGGGCAATCGAGCTGTTCGTTTTGACATCGCAGAGAAACTCGCCAACGAGACGAAAGGCGATAAACCGCGCCTGCGTTATATCTTGGAGATGTGGCAGACTTATTGGCGTGATGTCTTGTTGCAAGCCGAGCAGAGTCCCGTGAAGCCGTGCAATAGTGACCGCGCTGGCGAGATTCAGCAGTTGGTGATTCAAATCAACGCAGAGGATGCACTCAAAGCACTGAATGCGACACGTAATATATTGCAGACGCTCTATACAAACGCCAACGTACGGATGGCTCTTGAAGTCATGTTTTTGGATTATCCGAATTTGGTGTAATAAAAAAAGGACGCGCAAAACGTCCCCCTCAGCAATAACGTATTTATACTGATTTAGAATTCTGGGCGGGGTTCCACCTTAAAGCGGACGGCGGTGCGTTCTTGTCCGTCGATATCAACTTCGGTGAAAAAAGGTGTACAAACGATGTCGATGTCGTCACGTTCTAAATATCCGCGTGCAATCGCAAGGGCTTTGACGGCTTGGTTTACTGCACCTGCCCCTATTGCTTGCACCTCTGCAAAATGGTGTTGTCGCATCACACCCGCAATCGCCCCTGCAACAGCCGTTGAGCGAGAGCGTGCCGAAACTTTGATAACATCGGGGAGTAAGTCATCAGCGTAGGGGTCTTCCGCGACGGGATCCAACGTTTCTTCTACTGAATCGTTGGTGGGAGGGAAATGATGGTAATCGGACATAAGTTTACCCCCAAAGTGTATAATTTGGTAAAAAACCTTAAGTAATGCTTAACATTAGTTTACAACCTATCTAACATTCCGTCTACTTTTCGAGCTGGGTGTTAGGCATTTTGCCGATGAAAATCCTAAAAAATGGCTGATTTATGTCTCAAAAGACGAAACTCTTCCTGTTCTTGTCATTATTAACTGCATTTATCGTTCTCAATACGCTGTTATTGCGGGTTCTTACCGGCGGCGCAATTACACCATAAAATATGCAACCGTATGCATTTTATGCTAAAGTCTGTCATTATGGTTTCAGAACTTCATCAACTCGACGAAAAGTTATGGTTGTATCCGTGTGACCCGCAATCAGAGACACCACAACCCAATGTTGGGATACTCTGTACGGATACACAGACCATCTTGATTGATGCTGGCAATAGTCCACGTCAGGCTCGGCATGTTATGGGGAATTTGGCTTCGTTGGGCGCGCCACCGGTCACTTATCTGATTTATACCCATCACCATTGGGATCATACTTTCGGTGGCATGGGATACAGTGTGCCGAATGTTGTTGCTCATGAAGAATGCCTGATGATTTTGCAGGAGTATGCTCAGCGTCAGTGGAACGCGACTACTCTGCGTGAAGAGGTCTATGAAAACCCCCTCCTCAATGAACGTAACACGCGGATTCATGAAGCGGTAGATGATTGGCGTGGATTCCGAATTGTCCCGCCAACCATAGCCTTTTCTACGTCGTTGACGATTTATTTGGATGGTGTAACGCTCGATTTGTTCCATGTGGGGGGAGAACATGCCTCTGATTCGATTGTTATTGCTGTTCAAGAATTGGGCTTTGCCTTTGTCGGAGATTGTTTCTATCCGATGACCAGTTATGCTCAAGAGGGTGAGGTATCGCCCCTTGAAGTCACCCGCTTTGATATGTTGATGGACTCTGATTATGATCGTTTTTTGACCGGACACGATTCCAAAGTTTATGGGATTATAGATTTGAAAAAATTGATGAGAGCATTCCAGCAACGGGAAGTATAAGAGGCTTGAAATATGGCAGTTGAAATCACGCGTCCCGGCAAGATGAGCCTCATGATGGAGACTCCTGTGATGCCCTCAGCGGGGACATTTGGTTATGGTGACTCCTATAAGAACGTGGTCAAATTTGAAAAGCTCGGCGCACTCGTAACGAATCCCGTGACCTATGAGCCGTGGTCACCTGCAAGTGGGACGCGGGTTGTGCCATTGGATGCTGGAGTGCTTGTGCATACCGGTCTTCCCAACCCCGGCTTAAGTCGTGTGGTTAAACAATATCGCAAAGTGTGGGACAAATTCCCTGCGCCAGTCATACTCCATCTTGTAGGGACAACCCCCGAACACGTCAGCAAAGCCTGCGAGCGATTGGATAAAGTCGAAGAGGTCGATGCCATTGAATTGGGTCTGAATGACGATATTGCAGAAGACGATGCTGTCGACTTGGTTGAATCTGCCGTGCAAAATTCGGATAAGCCAATACTTGTGCGCTTACCCCTGTATGATACCCATCTCCTTGCCGAACCCGTAGCAGAAGCAGGGGCAGGGGCGTTAGTGGTGTCTGCACCTCCGCGTGGAACTGCACGAGATGTCCATAGTGGACGCTTGGTAAGTGGACGAGTTTATGGTCCATTGGTGAAGCCAGTGGTACTGCGCATGGTCGGTGTCCTGAAGCGTCGGATGCCAGAGATGCCGATAATTGGAGCAGGTGGAATCCATTCGCCACAAGATGCTCGTGATTTTATCGAAGCAGGTGCAGTTGCCGTACAAGTCGATTCGGCAACGTGGTCACAACCTAAAATGTTGGAACGAATTTCGCGTGATTTAGGGGGCTGGCTGGTCACCCGTGGAACGGGAGCATTGCCCGACGAATGGAATCCTGATATGGGGGATACGCAATGGAAGGAAATACACGAAGAAACCGAAACCCCTGAACCGCGCCCGTCTGCACAGGATAAAGGTTAGGTTGATTACCTAGATAAATCATCCAACATTTAAGAATCAAAATCGTGCTTTGTGCTATAATACACCTAGACTATTGCTAACCCTTACAAGGAATGTCGATGCAAGAACTGGATGCCCTTGCGAAGATTGTTTGGGAAGACCCCAAAACGAAAGAACGTCGAGAATTTGTCTTGCAGGTCGGCGCGACAGCCACCATCGGACGCTCTTCGACGAATGATATTCATATTCCCGAACAACACGTCTCTCGGCAACATGCCGTCATCAATTATCGAGATGGCATTTTCATGGTGAATGATAGCGGGAGTGCTAATGGGACGTTTGTGAATGACCAGCAGATAACCGAACCCTATCCTTTGATGGCAGGTGATGATATTCGTCTTTATGTCCCCATTCTGAAATTTGCGGCGGCAGATGAGCAAGATGTGAAGATGGCGGAAGAAACCGGTCGCTTTATTTCTGTTAAGTTAACCGATGAAAAAGCTGTGTTTATCGTGGCAAATGGTCCCCAAGAAGGGCAGACGATTCCTCTGCTGTTAGATGAGTTGAAAGTCGGTCGGGCAACCGTCAATGCGACGTGGGAAATTGCGCTACAAGACCCGACGGTATCGCGCCCCCATGCCAAATTGAAACATGAAGATAAAAAGTGGACGCTCTATGATTTGGGGAGTTCAAATGGGACATCGATCAATAATGAACTAATTGATGCCAATGGGCGTGAACTGATGGATGGAGATATGATTTCTTTTGGCGCGAGTATCGTGATTTTCCGTGTGGGGATGGAAGCACCCAAAGTGACACCCGCAGGTGAAACGGACGATACCGTCATTGAATAATTCACTTTCCGAATAGATAATGAACGCTAAGCAGACAACATTAGTCTGCTTTTTTTGTGCAGGGGAATATGCGCTACAATAGACCCGTTTATTAATTAAGGACTTATTCCATGCGGAAAATTCTCCTTTTATTATGCCTATTCCTGCTGACTCATTTGTGGCTATTCGCGCAGAGTGAAGACAACCTTGCCCCGGTCAACGAGGTGCTGATTAATATCTTGGAGTCATCCCCACCTCAATATACGCTGGTCGTTGAGGGGGACTTACCTGATGGCTGTACCGAGATTACGGACTATGAGCAAGAAGTTTTGGGACTGAATATCATCATTACCCTCTCTACCACCCGTGACTCAGAAATGATGTGTACCATGTCGCTGGTCCCATTTACGCATGCAATTCCCATCGATACAGCGGGTTTAATGTCCGCGGAGTATACGATAACGGTGAATGGAGTACAGCTGTCGTCGGGCAATGTGTTCATCGAAGGCACGCCGAATGCCCAAGCTGTCGAAGAAGGTACGCTTGCACCTGTCAACTCAGTTACTATCAACATCATGAAATCGACACGGATTCAAGTTGAGATTGTGGTTGAAGGTGAAATGCCTGACTCCTGTACCGAGATTTCCGAACATACGCAAACTGTTCAAGGCAATATTATCGAGATTGAATTGTTTACGATGCGTGACCCGAATGCGATGTGCGCGCAAGTATTAACCCCCTATTCGCATACTATTCAATTGGATATGGCAGGTTTGACACCTGCGTCGTATGCGGTGATTGTCAATGATGTAGAAGCTGATTTTACCCTATCGGATGCGGATGATGATATTGATGTAGATGCGGAAGCAGTGCGTCTAGACGAATGTCCACCACCTGATAATGACACTCGCATGTTCCGTCATGAGTTACAAGGTTATTGTTTGCTTGTACCAAGTGATGCTACTGCCTTTATCTTCGGAGACCGCATGGTTTTGCAACCACCAAAGGTAGAACGTGTTGCCGATTTCTTGATGATGTTGAGTCCCGTTGAACGCAATGACGTGGCTATAGAATTAAGCGACGATACAGCTAAGCAAGTTGGGGGGATTTCCGTCTGGGAATTGAATGCGAATAGCCTGATTATCGAAAATGACGATGGCGCACTGTATCGCTTGTTCCGCCTAATTGTGAATGATGATAGTGAGTCAGTTGTAGAAGATTATTGGACACTCCTACAAGAAAGTATCCGTTTTAAGGACTTTAGCCTTGATGATGTCGATTTATCAGCTTGGGAGTCTGCGACTTTAGAGGATATTGGTATCAGCCTACTGTTGCCGTCAACATGGGAACTGGATGGCAACACCCTGACGACGGCTGATATTTTTACACCGGATACGGGCTTTGCGTTAGGATTTGATCGTCAAGATGAGATGCCGTCAGATGAATTGGATGAAGCGATTCTGTGTAACCGTCGTTTTATCGAATTAGATGCGGATGTTGTCATCATCAATATAAGTGCCGAAGTGTGTGATAGAGAGGGTAGCATCTCGCCAACTATCATCGCGATTTTAGATACTATTGAAGTCATTGAATAAACCAACACGATAGAAGGATATTTCATGCCAGAGTCCCCCGTTCAAGCCTCACCCGTCATTGAGGGTGTTTACACGGTCCCGTTACTTGTCTTTGCCGATGAGCGCGGACGTTTTATGGAAACTTTTCGCAAGGAGTGGTTTCCACAAGTGAGTTGGAATTATATGCAAAGTAACCGTTCCGATAGCCAAGCGAGTGTCTTGCGTGGGTTACATTACCATGCTAAACAAGTGGATTATTGGTATGTGGCGGAGGGGCAGATTCGCGCAGGGTTGGTCGATTTACGCCGTTCATCGCCGACCTATCTACAATCCATGACTGTCGAAATGGATAGCCAAGACAATAATCATGGCTTATTCATTCCAATTGGGGTGGCGCATGGGTTCCTTGCATTAACGGATTGTACGCTCATCTATATCGTCAACAACTACTATGATGGGGATGACGAGTTCGGCATTGCATGGAACGACCCGCAAGCCGATGTCCAGTGGCAGGTCGACAATCCGATACTCTCTGAGCGTGACCGCCGTAACCCATTCATTGCCGATATTCCGGAAACGAATCGCCCCACATAAGCTGATGAATCGTCCCAAAATTGGAATCACAACCAGCTATCAAGATGGTGAACAACGCCTTAATGCCAATTATGCTCATGCGATTGAGCTAGCTGGTGGACTGCCGATTATTTTACCCCTCTTCCGCACAGATGAATTTGCAGACGACTATGCCAATTGGTTGGATGGATTGCTCATTCCCGGCGGTCCCGGTATCACACGCGGATTAGTTGGTAACTTGCCTGCTGACCTTGCACCTGTTGACCCTTTGCGCGACCAAAGCGACCAGTTGATTGTGAATGCCTTTGCACAGCGTCCAATTATGGGGATATGTTATGGGATGCAATTTTTGAATGCCATAGCTGGTGGCGAGATTTACGGGGATTTATCCGAACACATCAACACCAATCTTATTCATACGGATAAGCGGGGTGGCACGTCACATCCGATAGAACTTGATACGAAATCGTACTTTGCACAAGTTTTGGGACGGCAATCGCTTGAGGTGAATACCTATCATATCCAGTCGATAGCAACGCTTGGTGAGGGGTTATCCGTCGTCGCGCATAGCCCTGATGGTGTCATCGAAGCTATTGAATCACCTGACCAACGCCTATTCGGCGTACAATTCCATCCGGAGCGAGATATTGAAACGATGTTGCCACTATTCCAGGATTTTGTCGCGCGCTGTGGCAACAATGCCTACTTATAGAAGAAGCGGATGACCATTTTACCGAGTCGAATTTCATCACTGCTTTTCAGTTGATGGGGTTGCTCCGGCAATAGGCGTTGCCCATTTATGAATGTCCCATTGAAACTATTCAAGTCGATGACAGTTGGGGGATGTGTCCCGACGTTGATGCGCGCGTGCTGACGTGAAACGCCAAACGATTGTGCATTAAATGGCGCAAGGTCGATATCTGGTACGACATCGGGCGTCTTTTGATCACTACGACCTAAAATGACCTGTCCAGTTCGTGGAATAGCGATGGGTTCTTCATTGCTGTCAATATAGAGGACAATGGGATTTGAGCTTGGATTGGTATCCCCTACAAATGGATGTTGATCACCCGAATCCAGCTTCTTTGTCGCCGCCATCCCCAAGAAACCTTCGTATAAATCTTTGCCACAATTTTCACAAATTAAAAGCCCCTGACGGTTCTTATGCCCGCATTCTGGACACTGTGCCATAAGGATTTGTCTCCAACTTATTCAACCCTAGTTTTCTTATTATAAGTATAGATTAACGATTATAAGATAACAATATTTCAATTCTTTCTTAATATTAACGAAAAGACGAACCCGAAAGCTCGTCTCTTCTCTTAATGACTCACTTACGACAACTCAATTACTGTTCGACAACTTCCACAAGGAGTGAATACTCAAGGGTATTATTGGGATCATAATCGATGTTACGAATGACAAAGGCATAGTTGCCATCGAAGGGTATTTCGATATCGAAGGTTGCAGTATCCACATTTCGTGAGCCAAAGTTTAAGACTTCATCGACTTCACCGAAAATGCCTAGGAATATTCCACCCACTTCAGAACTTTGGGTGATGGTCACGCGAAGCTCCTGTCCTCCTGTCCCAATATAGGAATAAACAACATCCCCTGTATCGACAGAAGCTGATCCCATGATTTCAACACCCGGCGCAATACTCAAAATCGTATCGGGCATGACACTAATTGTATAGTTGATCTCCGCATTACCCGGTGCGAAATCATCAATGGATAAGGCTAAATAGTACGTCCCGTCTAGGGGTACATCAAAATTTTGGATTCGTGGATTCCCGTTGGGACCTGACCCACCATCAACAAATAACCGCCGTTCCCAATCATTTTCCACATCCAAACTGATCAGAGTCATAGTGTTGCCTCCTGGGGGGAGTTCCGCATTGATTTCGACGGGTTTGCCAGAGACTCCTTCAAATGAGAACAATGCGCCATCTGACTCTAAGAATGTGCCAGAAAATGTTTCGCCAATCACAATCGGAATTGGTTCAGGTTGATGCAAGACAATGGCATAGTCCGTGGGGTCCGGATTTAAGGTTTGCAAAATGAGTGTATAGTCTCCATTTTCGGGCAGACGATTTAAGGGATCACGAGGACTGTCATAAAAGCTTTCTTGAGTAAATAATTCGCCTGATGGTGCGAAAAGGAAAACACCCAAGGTTGCTCCAAAGGTTTCATATGCGAATAATTCCCCTTTTTCGCCCGTAAAGATCAATTGAATCATTTCCCCACGATTCTCAAATGTACCTTCAACAACCGTTCCAAATTCCATTGCTTGTGATTCAAGCATATTTAGATACAGCTCGATTGCTCCACTATTGGCTTCCCAATCGGGCGTGGTAACCGCAATGCTATAACTGCCGTCTTCTGGAAGCTCAAAGACGAGTGTGCGTGTCCATTGAGCGAAAACATCTCCCTCAGCGAGCAATACACCGAAACCGTTAAATAAACGCGCTTCAATTTCAAAGTTTTGCTCTACACTACTGGCAGTTGCATAAATGGTCTCGCCGGCTGTGCCACTAAAGGTAAAACTCGCTGTCGATTGACGATTGCCACTGTCCAATACCGCAGTTGCAGGTTGTCCATACGCAATGGGGATGATGGCTTGCGCTGTCGCAATTGAGAGGCTGAGATATAATAACGTGAGGAGTAGCAAGAAAAAACGTGCCTGTCGCATGGCTTTATCTCCCATTAGAATAACGGTCTTATTGAGCAGTGTAGCATACTTCGTGGAGTACGCGCGTTGAAAAAAATCATTTTGATTGGACTTTTTATCACATTTTTATGGATAACCCCCGTCTCTGCACAAGAGGATGGCGCAAGTGGTCATCTGGTGCTAGTTGTTCCACAAGTTGTCGAAGTAACAGCGTTGGATGGAACTGCCTTAGTTGGTGACTTTTTCCTTGTAGAACCTTCCCACCCTACAGTGATTTTGGTGCATGAGATTTACACCACACGGGTGAGTTGGGATGTTCTCATCGACCCGATTTTGTCACTGGGTTACAACTTACTCATCATCGACCAACGGGGACATGGTGCATCTCGTGGAAGCATTGCATGGGAATTTGCGGTTGGTGATATGCAAATCTGGTTCGATTGGTTGCGGAATGCGGTAGGTGTACGTCATGATGCAATTACGGTGATTGGATCCAGCATGGGATCGTCCATTGCTACCGTGGGCTGTGCCAATGATGCTCTATGTCGCGGAGTCATCTCAATCTCGCCCAGTTGGAATTATTTTGGTATTGGTGTCGAGCGTGCGTTCCGTGAACAACTGATTAATCGCCATGTTTTGCTCATCTATGCCCAGCGTGACCGTTATCCGGCACTGGGTGTTCCGCGTATCCTAGAAACGGCTACCGGACACGTTGAAGAAAAAGTCTATTCGGGCAATACTCATGGGATGCACCTCTTCGGACGCTATGGCGATGATTTGACCGAAACGATTCTCAACTGGTTGCGAACTTATGGAGCCTGATGATGACTGTGCTTGAGTTACTTATCGAAGCCATGTTGCCAGATGATTGGGAAGCAGTCTCCCAAATTTATGCAGACGGCATCGCTACTGGTAACGCTACATTTGAGACCAACACCCCCGCTTGGGAAGGATGGAATCAGTCGCATCTGGAATCCTGTCGCTTGGTTGCTAAGCATAATGACAAAGTGGTTGGCTGGGCGGCATTGAGTCCGGTATCCAGTCGGTGTGTTTATGGCGGTGTGGCAGAAGTCAGCGTGTATGTCAGTCCTCAAGTGTGGGGACAAGGTATCGGCAAAGCCTTGCTCAAGGCATTGATTCATGCCTCAGAAGATGCCGATATATGGACATTGCAAGCTGGCATCCTTAAAGAAAACTCAGCAAGTATCCGACTCCACGAAGCCTGCGGTTTCCGACAAGTAGGCTATCGAGAACGCTTAGGACAACTAGATGGTATCTGGCGCGATGTTGTCCTGATGGAACGGCGCAGTTCCAAAGTCGGGATTTAATCAAGCTGTCCCAAATGTTAGTCCCAAATCATTCAACCATTTACGATAGGCGATGGCAGTCTTGTCACTCCTCAGATGCAATTCTTCTTGCAAATCCAAAGGCAACAATTCTGGACGTTGCGATTCGACAATGGGCAAATCTTGATAAGCGATTTCATCTTGGAAGGCACGGAGTTCTTCTTCGGGTGTATCATAGCTGTGATTCATCACCATCCACATCCACATTAAGCTATGGGTTTCCTCAATAGGTGTGACCATCATGATAATCGCAAACTGCGGTCCTTCTGTCACCTTTTTGAAATAAGCAATCAGCGGACGATAGACACAATAGGTATATGACACCCACTTCGCTTCGCCTGTGCCGTCGGGATTCGGCTGGAAGATGCGAATGTCCTTAGCAGTAACTCCGTTTTCGTCAGTCACCACATCATAGGGTGGGATTTCGGTATGTTCGCGTGTGCCGAGGATATGCTCATGGACAAAGGGAAAGTGAGCGACATCTAAGAAGTTTTCGACCATGCGCGGACCTGCCGCTTTGAATTCATATGGACCACATAGAACCTTGCGGTAGGCGTCGTCATGCCATTCTTCAAATTCGGGAATCTCGTGCTGGGGTTCACCCAGACAGACCCAGATGAGGTCATATTTCACTTGTACCTGATAGGTTGTGACAACCGCCTTGGGTGATGGAGTCTGATTGGGGTGGGCTGGCATATGGACACAACGTCCATCTGTATTATAGGTCCAGCCATGATAGGGACACATCAACTTATCGCCTTCTTGAATCTCTCCCAACGACAGGCGAGTCCCACGATGAAGACACAAGTCCTTCCAAGCGAGCAATTCATCACCTGCTTGCCAGATGACAATATCTTCACCCAACACACGCGCTGGCAATATCTTCTTCTCCCCAAAGGCGGAAAGCGGTGCAACCACATGCCAATCATGAATCAAAATGGGGTCGTTAATCATATCAAAGCCTTTCGCATCCACTCTTAGAAATGAGTAAGGGCGGTTCGCGAACCGCCCTTACACCTTTTTGCGATAGCTACAACTTACTCACTCGCGCCTTGCATCCCTTCCAACAATTGCGGGAGGAACCAGATGTCAAGGACAGGCACAGCTTCTCCTTCACCAGCCAATGGTGTGCCATCTTGCAAGTTCAAGGGACCTTCCCATAGGAAGAAGCCTTCTGCATCACTTGCATAGAAGTCAGAAACTGTTTGCGCGAAGTCATTCAAATCCGCCAGTACGTCTGCTGGCAGACCTTCACCATTCAAGTAGCCGATGACGGAAGTGTCTTCGCCCGTGTAGTAACCTTCATCCGCAATTTCTGACCAGTCTGGTTCAATCCATTCCCAATCTTGCGACCATGTGCCATCAACGACGGCTTGAACAACATCAAGATAGGCTGGACCCCAATTGTAGTAAGCGACACCCAAGCAGGCACTGGGATCAATCGAACAGCCACCTGCATTCCCATAGGGGATAGCAAAGGTGCGGTTGCCTTCGCTGGCAAAGGTGCTAGCCACTTGGATGGATTCGAGGGTATCAATCCCAGAGATAATCACATCCGCACCACTATTAAAGAATTCGGTAGCCACTTCGGTGGGGTCGAGGGTGACACCCGGAATATTGAACCAGAAGCCAATCCACGTCACTTCAAATTCAAGGTCATCGGGATTCATACCGCGATAGTTCTCATAGCAATAGCGCGCGCCCAAATAGGATGATGCGGCGAGACGACGGGTTTCGGGGTTAATCAACGCACCTAGATAACCAATTTTGCCTGTTTCACTAGAGAGCGCGGCGGCACAACCGGCAATCGCGCGGGGAGCTTCCATCACACCATTGAAGTTCCCAACATTGGAGGGAGCTGGGGTATCATCTTCATTGTAATCCGGGAACATATTTGGAACAACATTGCTACCCGTGATGTTGATGAAGGTTACTTCGGGGAAGGTTTCGGCAGCCCCATTGGTGTCTTCTTCAAAGATATCGGACGTGGTGAAAATCACTGTAGCGCCCGCATCCACCATTTCAGTCACGACATCCATCAAGGTCGCTTCTGGCGTATCCGCCGGATTCAGACTCTCGAAAAAGAGCATCTCTGCGCCATCTAGGTTGTCTTGAACATACTCACCTGCTTCAAAGTGAGATTGACTCCATCCCCCATCGTCACGGGGACCGACCAATACCACCCCAAAAACGACATCATCCTGCGCCGTGACCGGAACAAGTGCCATCATAATCAAAGCGATGAGCATTAACATAACGAAACTAAATTTGCGAGTCATAGACGAGTTCTCCTTAAAAATTTTCTCTATGGCAATCTGCCTCCTTAAGTTTAACAAGAGTCCAACGCAGAGCAACAGGTAAAACGCACAAAAAGACTTAGGCATCTCACAGCAGATTATCTCTTGACGATTCATAAGGTTTCAATTTTTGCAAGTTTTTACAACTTTGACCAAAACTTTTTGCGTTGGTTCGCCTCTACAAAAGTAGTTCACAACACCAAAGGGAGGCAAGCATGCCCGTATATTCTGAACAAAAACGTAAAAACAATACGCAATCGTTCACCCGTCTCGTAATTTATGTCTTGAGCGTTGTCGCTATTGGATTAAGTGGCTTTCTCGCTTTCATTTATTGGACTCTGCCAGACAAACATCTTGTTGAGCCAACAACTGAACCTACAGTAGAGCAACCTACCAGCTGTTCGATACGCAAAGGGCTGAGTCGGAACATTACTCAAGAGCAAGTCTTACAAGCAAGTTTAAATGAGCAAGGATTTCTTTCGTTAGTAGAATTGTGGTGGCATCCGACGATTGGGCGACGTATCGCTTGTACCTCACATGACTTGTTGATGCATACCACGGCAGGTGGCTCAGGATTATTTCCCTATATCACCTTCTATGTCTCAAGTAATGACATCTCCTCCCCTCGCCTCATGGGACAGTATATACATACGATGATGGAACGCCTCGAATCGAATGAGAATGAGCTTCATAGACTCTACACAGTCACCATCCAGTTTATCAATGGCGCACAAATCGTTGAATGGCAAGCCGACTACTACGATGCTCGTTGGGAAATCAATCATGGGATGGATGATGAAGCACTCTTTGAATTTGGGATGGGTTAGATAAAGTGTATATCTTCAATGTCTATGCAAAAAAAGCGCAAACGCAACAATCTACGTGAATTTGAAACTCAACGCTTGATTAGTGTCTTATCCATCGCCCTCGTTGTATCTATCGGAATACTTACTTGGCTGGAACTTTCGGCAACCGAGGATACTTTGACCGAACCTACGGTTGAAGCTCCTGCAACCTGCGGAATCCGGGATGGTAACAGTCGAGATGTTCGATATGAAATTGACTTTCAAAACCCACTCGATCAACTTGGCTATCTTGCAGTTGTGGAATTGTGGCGGCATGATGCTGTTGGACAGCGCATTGTTTGTACCCAAGAAGAGCTTATGAGGTATACGACAGAGGTGTTTTCATTCTTATTCCCCTATGTCACCTTCTATGTCGATAAAACGGTCATTTCCTCGCCAGAAGTCATGGGACAACACATTCGCGTCGTTGCAAACTTACTCGAAACCCATCGCTATGACCTCGCCAACTTGAACACCGTTACTATTCGATTTGTATATGGCGGAGACCATATCGACTGGCAAGCCTCCTATTACTACACAGCACCCTGGCGTAATACGGATGCCATGACTGATATCGAACTCTTTGAATTTGGGACAAAATAAGGTAAAGCAGACTAAAACATGGAAAAACCGAAACGCAAGAATCAGATGTCCTTATGGAGAAAACGCCATATACAAGCGTTCTTCATCTTGGCACTCTTCTCACTGGTAACAGTTGGGATGACGATGCTTACCATGTCAGTTACCCCAACGCCCACCTACGATCTGCCCTATGTTGACCCAACTATCACGCCCGATTGGTATTGTGATATCGGACCGACAGCCTATGATCGTGATGATTCAGCCTCCGTTGCGCTACAATCCGCAATGGATGAAGCAGGTCTGATGACAATTGCCAATGTTTGGTATCACATCATAGGGGGTGGCGAGGTCGTTTGTACCAATGCACCTCCCTCAGCCGCAACATGGGGACGCGCCGGTGTTTTTCCTGAAGTCATCTTCTATGTATCTGAAGATGCTATCGACAATCCAGATACACTGGGGAGTTACGCCCGAATCTTGATTGAAAGTCTGGATGACATTCCTCTCGTGCAAACACCCTTTGATATCGTCGTCTACTTCGTCAATGGGGAGACAACCCGTTACTGGCGAACGCGGGGTTTTCGCATCCAAGAGCAACTGGACACGGGCATGACAAATACCGAACTTTATGACTTAGGACGTTATCCCTATGACAATCGTTTTGGACGAGAAGGCTTACCGAGGTATCAAAACCGATGAATGAAAAATCGAAGCGCAAAAATGAACCCACTATCAAACGGAAGTCCGCAATTCTCTTGCTCATAGTCGTTGCGAGTGCAATGTTTGTCATAGGTGCTGGAGTCTCACTTCTACTCACTGCACCAACCGTAGTCAATGACAATCTTACTATAGATGTCACGATTTATGATGACTTTGGCATCTCTGCAACACAGACAAATGAATATGCAACAGTTCAACGTGAGGCAACCGATATTGCCTCCACAATCTACTATGCAACCGAAGTCGCTTGGATAACCCAGACAGCTTATGCCACGATAACACCGCCCCCATCTGTGAGTGCCGTCCTTAGCCGACCATCACTAACCCCAACCCCTCGCATCTCCTGCTTCTTCAATTGGGCATATGGCAATACCGATGAGGATGCTCGCCTTGCCTTGCAAAACGCCATGAATGAGGCACAAATACATGCTACAGCAGAAGTCCCTGCTTTTGGAGAAGATCATGTGTGCCAGAATCAGGATACGCAGGACGTTGTCTCGTCCACCTTTCATCAGATGGACATCTCACCAGAAATCAGGCTCTCGGTAACAACAGAGCAGTTTGAGAATACCATCACCTTGCAGACATTATTGGATGAGGTGCTAATACTGATTGATGACACTATCGACGCACGAATTAAGCGAGTCACTGTCACCTTTGCGACAGGGAACAATGAATTAGTGTGGCAAGCAGAATACAGTGAAATTTTGCAAATGAGAGAGCAAGAGACTTCTGCAGAAGAAATTTTCACCTTTGGACTAGATTAACCCAAGCATAGGAGGACAAATTGACTACTAATGAAAAACCCAAGCGGAAGAATAAGCAACAAAAGCGTTTTCAACAGGTCGTGATAGTAACCACTGTATTAAGTCTGGCAATTGTTATCGGACTTGGCACATCTATTTACACAACTCAGACTATGAATGTTGCATCGACTCCCAATGTGCTTTGTTTCCCCACTATGTCATATGGTATCCCTGAAAGAAGTGTCGAACTTGCCCTGCAAACTGCTTTAGATGACGCACAACTTACAGCAATGGTATCTGTCTCTGCATTTAGTGAAGATCATATTTGCGAGGATGTTGATACCCATGAGGTTATCTCAAGAGATTCATATGTGATGAATATCCAGCCAGAGATTACGCTATTTGTGACACTTCAGCAATTGGATAATCCACTAGCCTTGCAGGACTTATTAGAAATTGTCCTAGACAAGCTCGAAGAATCTGTACAAGCTCAGCCAGAGGATGTCCTCATGGCATTTGGACGGGGTGATCGAGTAACTGTGACTTTTGTAGCACATGATCATGAATTGATCTGGCAAGCAGACTATGTGGATGTCTTTCCACTAGGAGATGCAACTTCAGAAGAAATTTTCGCCTTTGGACTCGGCAACTAAGCCAGAAACTTCACGCTTAGATATCAAATCGCACGTTATAATAGGCATAGGTCGAAGCAATCTAAAGTCAACCGATGCCTATTCAAGTGATATGGGAACCCACCGAACAACCGATACTCCGCTACATCTTTACCGGACAATGGACATGGGAGGATTATTTCCCTATCGTGGCAAAGGGGCGGGAAATGATGAAAGTCCATGCGGGTTATGTGGGCATACTCAATGATTGGCTGGATACAGGCTATGTACCGCCTGACTTTTTGGCGAAAGCGATGGATGTGATTGATACTCGTCCAGAGAATACAGGCTTAGTCATTTTCCTCAACCAGACACTCTATTTCCAAACCTTATACAACACCTTTGCACGGATTCACCCAGATGTGAAAACACATTATGTCCTTGTTACAAACGAAGATGAAGCCCTGACCAAACTGACTTCGTGGCTCGACTCAGCGGGTAATCCACCAACGGTCTAAAACCATAGCTACCTAGAATCCGTGATTGTCAGGGGCGATTGCCTCTCGTATAATGGTCGCTTGCGTTTGTGTCAGCGCGACGATAGAGAAAACACCTTTCAACGGACGGAACATGAACTTGTCAAACAGCCATTCAAAGGAGCATCATGAGTAAACGTCCACCTATTTATCCCTTTACTGCGATAGTCGGTCAACGCTTGATGAAGTTGGCGTTGATACTCAATGCGATTGATATGCGAATCGGCGGAGTCTTGATTCGCGGGGAACGCGGAACCGGAAAATCCACCGCGGCGCGTGCGTTGGCGGCATTGTTACCCGAAATTGATGTGATTGCGGATTCTCCATTCAATGATGATCCAACGACTCCAGATACATGGTCGGATATTTCTCAGGAACGTTATGCTGATGTCGATGACAATAAAATCCCTGTAGCGAAGCGTCGCATTCGATTTGTTGATTTGCCTGTGAGTGCAACGGAAGACCGTGTTGTAGGCACATTGGACATCGAAAAGGCGATTCAATATGGTCAACGTCATTTTGATCCGGGTGTGCTTGCCAACGCCAATCGTGGGATTTTGTATGTGGATGAAATTAACCTGCTGGACGATCACATCGTCGATTTGCTCCTTGATAGTGCGGCAATGGGTGTGAATATCGTCGAGCGTGAAGGCATTAGCTTCAGTCATCCTGCACGGTTTATTCTTGTCGGCACAATGAACCCAGAAGAAGGCGATTTGCGTCCACAATTGTTAGACCGTTTTGCCTTGTCAGTGGATGTTCAGGGGATTAAAGACGCGCAAGAACGCATTCAAATTTTGGAACGTCATATTGCCTATGAAGGCGATCCAGACAATTTCCGTGAACAATGGCTTCCTGTCGAAAAAGACCTTGCAGATAAAATCACAGCGGCGCGTGGCTTAGTGAACGATGTGCAATATGCGAGTTCTGATTTGCGGATTATCGCCAGCATCACCAGCGATTTGAAAATTGACGGACACCGTGCGGATTTGGTCATCCTGAAAACAGCCAGAGCGAATGCCGCCTTTGAAGGACGAACCCATATCACAGACCGCGATATTACCTTAGCGGTACAATTAGCCATTCCACATCGTCTGAAACGCGGTCCATTTGCGGATGCAGAAGCGGACTTGGAATCCATTGCCAATACCGTCGAAGAAAAGCGCGAAGAAATGGGTGATGGTGAGGAAGAAGCGGGCGAATTCACCGACCAATCGAGCGACCAACAAAGCCAGCAATCTAAAAAAAAAGTGACGCAATAAGTGATCCTCGTGAGCCGTCTGCAGAAGAATTAGCTCAAACGGAGGCGGCTCCACAAAATGTTTTTCCATCATCCGATGCGCGGTGGTGGGAAGGCGGTCAACAAATTGAGTCTCATGCCGAATTCGAGACTCGCAAGCTCAATTCTCAATTGGACAGAATGACCCGTCGGCAAAGTGGACGGCGGTCAACCACACGTACTGAACGGAAGCGCGGACGGTATGTGCGGTCAAAACCAGTTGGCGAGAACAAGCCAAGCGATATTGCTTTTGATGCAACGTTGCGGGCGGCGGCTCCATTCCAGAAAGAACGCGAAGACCTCAAAGAAGAACGCAACATGGCATATGCCTTAAGAAAGAACGATTTGCACCGGAAGATTCGGGTACGGAAAGCATCGAATCTAATTTTGTTTGTGGTGGATGCATCGTGGAGTATGGCGGTATCTGAACGGATGCAAGCGACAAAGGGTGCGATTATGTCCTTGTTGACGGATGCCTATCAACGGCGTGACCGTGTGGGCTTAGTTGTGTTCCAGAAAGACCGAGCATCCTTAGTTTTGCCACCAACAAATTCGGTGGTGTTGGCAAAGGTGGCGTTGCAGGATATTCCAGTGGGTGGAAAAACACCATTATCAGCAGGCTTGATGCTGGCATATGAGACGATTCGCAAAGAGATGAATATCAATCCAGATGTGATGCCGATGATGATTTTGCTGACGGATGGTGCGGGGAATGTGTCGATTAGTGACAAAATTTCACCACAAGAAGAAGCCCATGCGATTGCCAGACGAATTAAAGAGCAAGATATTAAATCGGTGACGATTAACATGGAGCATGTTGCATTTGACCAAGGTTTGGCACAGCGTTTAGCCGACCAGTTGGGCGGGTCATGTTATACACTAGGGCAAATTCGGACAGACAATTTGCTACAGACAGTGCGTTCTGAGATGGATGCACTGTAGAAATTAGATGTCAGAATTCAGAGGACAGATAGCAGATTTTGGGTGCGATGATTTGCCTGATAAACAGGCAATAACAGGCAAATTAACACCTTTGTTCTAGGACTTACTATGAGATAGGTGAGGAAATTCTGACGAAACCCGAACTCAAATGAAACATATGTTCTGTGTTTTGTGATCTAATTAAGGGTTGTCCTGTGTTATCTTCAAAATGAATGTTATTCGTTCAACTTCTATGTCGTCTGGCTTACTTGGTCGAGTCATATGTCATGCGTCATAGGGTTATACTGATTTGATACGCCATTGAATATATAGGTTATTTTAGTCCACTTTTTCTTTTAGGTGTGGTTTTGCGGGCGGACACACAGGTCGCGCCCCTGCAATTCTATCTAGGTTGGGAGATGTGTATAATAGGGGGACTGTGAATGCTTAGTGCAAAGTTGCCCTTTTATGGTAGATAGCCTCAGTCTCTAAGATCGAGCCAACAAATACTCTCATGATTTTTTGTTGAGCTAATGAATTATTGATCAAGCATAATGAGCAAAATATGGCAGATTTAGTTGATGCGCTCACCGAACGGGAACATGAAATACTCTCGTGCCTCATAGAAGGTTTATCCAACGCTGAGATAGGTTCACGCCTTCACATTACTCCACAAACCGTCCGTTGGTACAACACACAAATCTATAGCAAGCTTGGGGTGAAAAAGAGAGCAGATGCCGTAGCGACAGCAATCGAGCGAGGATTGTTGGATGTTTCCCCATCAATTGAATCGATTAGACACAACCTCCCGAACCAAACGACCCATTTTATTGGACGTGAAAAGGAACTAGTCGAGCTAGCTCATTTACTCCAAGATGAGAGACTACGGTTGATTACAATTCTGGCATCGGGTGGCATGGGCAAAACCCGCTTGGCATTGGAGATATCTCGCCAGCAAATGTTGAATTATCCTGATGGCGTTTTTTTTGTCGCTCTTGCACCAATCAACTCTCCTTCACATCTTGTTACAAATATTGCTGACGCTCTCGGGTTGCACTTTCATGGAGATCGTGAGCCTAAGCACCAATTGCTAGAGTATCTGGCAGACAAACAACTACTCCTTATCTTAGATAATTTTGAGCATCTTTTGAATGCGGCATCCTTCGTTAATGATATTTTGAAGACCACAACTCAGTTGACTGTTTTAGTTACTTCACGCGAGCGGCTGGGTTTGACAAGTGAAAAAATTTTTAGTATCAGTGGGATGGTTTTTCCCGATTGGGAAACGCCTGAAGATGCGCTTGAATATGATGCTGTTCAGTTGTTTATGCAATGTTCTAGAATGGTCAGGACAGATTTTGAGCCACAAGCAGATGATTTGCGTTATCTCGCGCGTATTTGCCGCCTTACAGAAGGGATGCCACTTGCGATTATGTTATCAGCCGCTTGGGTCGATGTTTTATCCCTAGAAGAAATTGCAACAGAAATACAAGAAAGTGTCAATTTTCTGGCAACGGAGATGCGTGATTTACCGCGTCGGCAATGGAGTATCCGCGCCGTATTTGATCCAACATGGAAGCGATTGAACGAAGATGAACAAAACGTCTTCATGAAGTTTGCTGTCTTTCGTGGAGGATGTACACGCGAAGCTGCTCAAGCCGTTACAGGTGCATCATTACGCCAAATGCAGACCTTTGTCAACAAAGCCCTCCTGACCAGAACTTCGGATAGACGCTATGAAATTCATGAGTTATTACGCCAATATGCTGAGGAACATCTCAAAGCCTCTGACCAATTAGAAGAAACCTACGATAATCATAGCCACTATTTTTGTAATTTTTTAGCAGAGCATGAATCCGATATTAAAGAAGGCAGGCAAACACAAGCAAAACAAGAGATTCTTGCTGATTTTGAAAATATTCGTAGTGCATGGAATCATGCAATTGACCAGAGGCAAAATCAACTCATTGATCAATCTGCTGAGGGTTTACTCTGGTTTTGTATCATCGATGGACGCTACGAGGAATCAAAAGAATTATTCCAAAAACCTTATCGAGTGTTTTCATCGGAACAACCGAATGAATTCAAGTTTACATGGAAGCGGATACAGACGCGATTATTCTTATTAGAACGCTGGCGAGTGAGTAATTATAGTGAACCTGCTGACACCCTACTTTTAATGCAACAATATCTTGAATTTGCACAGGAAATCAATCACAAATCAGAAATTGGAGTTGCTCTATTTCTTCTGGCTGATATGGTGTTCCTAAAAAAGCAAAACGACATTGCAATGAAATTGTATGAAAACTGTCTTGCACACTTAAATGCACTAAATGAAAAGTTTTACCTTTCATGGGCAATTCAAATGATGGGAGTCCGACAATTAGGGGCAGGGGATTATGAGCGTGCAATATCTACTTTAGAACAGTCTCTCGAAATTAAAAAGGAAATTAACGATAAATATGGGCTAGCATCTGTTTTGTATAATCTTGGCGACGCACAAACGCGTTATACTGGAAATATCGAGAAGGCAGAAGACTATTTTTGGGCTTCATCACAACAGAGTTTAACTTATCGGCTGGGGGCAGAAAGCTATATTCCCTTATTGAAGGGTGATTTTGAGAGAGCAACTGAAATGGCAACTGCCCGAGAAGTTGGACCGGATGGCATATATGCTACGCCCCATCATGTTGGTCGATCTCTGTATCTATCTGCTTATGGCATTCTTACTTGTATCAATGGCGATTACGATGCCGCAAGAGATTATTGTCTTGATGGTCTTGCAGTCGCTCCCCGTGAACTCTATGCTACTTATGCAGAATGGGGCTTAGCCTTAATAGCCTGCGCTCAAGAAGACTTTGATGAAGCCATTCGTGCAAATCATGCCTTATTACAATATGCGCTCAATACAAATGCTCCCGGGCAAATGACATGGGGTTTGCCTGCTGGTGCAATGATCGCTGTTCATCAGGGCGACACGGAAAAAGCTGTTCATCTAATGTCCTTAGCTTTCAATCATCCTGCTAGCACGAGTGGTTGGTTGGAAAACTGGTCTCTGATTCAACAATTTCTCGATGAACTGAAATCTGAACTTGGTGCTGAGGCTTACGAAACGGCTTGGGAACACGCTAAAACACTTGAACTGAAGCATGTCATCGAAGAATGGCTTGCCATCTATCAATAAGAACAATTCCCTCGTTATTTAATAACCTCTTGTTTGCGTAGTGGCTTGTAGGTTGCTGGTTTACGCCATAACTTTAGATGTGTCATCCATAGCGACAGTTTGTGAATTATCCGCTTATGCATGGGTTTTACTCGCTGAATACGGATTTCGCCATTACGAAGTTGATTCTGCATTTGGACTTCTTTATGGATACCTGCCATACGTTGCTTATGCCAACTTTTATAGTATTGATCAATACGCATGACTGCTTCTCCTTTGTCTCTTGGTTGCCTGTGTGGTTTGTTATCTTCACTGTAGGCAAAAGCGAGTTTGACTGTCACCACACTAGAGTGAGGAGAAAGCGTTGGAAAATGTTTGATAGAGTTTGAAGGAGTTTGATTCGCGGTGATTTTTCAGTTTAATGACGAAGAGGTTCTAATCAGAACCTCTTTTGATGATGGAATAGTGTTTGATACCCAAGCGTGTTTGGATGCCTTGAATTAAGTTGAGCGGGATAAATCCCCACGATAGTCAATAGTCTCGGCAATGTCGAAGAAGAGGTCTTCGTCGATGGTCGATTGGTCGCCAATGCCCATCATGACAATCAGCCCGCCATTTTGCTCAATCACAAGGAGGATGAGTTGGGCAGTGTCGCTATAACCCTGCACATAGACAGCTGTCTCTGCATTGATGGTGGTTTGTTCCGTGTCGCTAAAATCGAGCGCATCATCCGTATCGGTGAGCATATCCATCACAATATCCATGAAGGTCTGTGCCAGCGAATCGGATGATGAAAATTCGGCTGTTACGCTGGGTGGCATGACCAGCATTGCCAATTGGGTATCGCCGGGTTGGATTTCATCAATGCTGTCGAGGCTCATCAATGAATTCCCTAGAAGGAAGCCGTCTTCCAAATTGCCCTCCACCGTCCATTCGGCTGGGTAATCAAAGGTGATAAAGCCTTGTGAGCCATTTTCTTCATAGGTTTGGGTGAGTGTGGCACGTTTTTGGAAGGCAAAGACAGGTGCGGTAACTGCGAAGATGATTATCAGTATGAGAACGAGGGAGCGATAAGATTTTGACATCGGATTGTCCTTTCACTTGCTTGCTCTCAGGCAGACACCACCTGCACGAGGCTGGATACTACCCGAAACAAACGACAACTCCGTAATAATGTCACAAAATCTCTTCTCTTGTCTTATGGATAGGATACCATGCATTCTTCTTACCTTTTGTGAAGATTTCCTAAGTATCGTTAAAGCCTTAAACTACGCCTAAGAAGTGCAATATGGCATAGGCAAGTATCGCAAAAAAGTTGTTGTCTAAAGGCGTTACGTGAATGTGAAGCGCAACGAAAGAATACCAAAATAGAGAGCAAATCCAGCGAGGATTAATCCACCTAGCACCCATAAGACACCCGCAATGATAAAACGACTGGCTTCATGTTGTTGACGGTGTTCATCCACGGATGTAGGCGACCCCTGCCGATGATGCAAGATATTCCAACCACTTTGGAAGAAGAGTATGCCTTTGGGGAGGGCTTCTTTGGCGTAATACCCACAGATGAGCGCGAAGATGGCATTCAGCGTTGCGAGTAACATGGGCTAGCTTCCCTGTTTCTTTTGGAGGACACTGATTGCCCATTGTGCAGTGGCTTGGAGATTGGTGTCCTCATGTTGGGCGAAGTCAGATAGCTTGTCGATGGATTGAATATCACCGACTTTGGCAAGGAGTTCTACAGTCTCGATTTGCGTGGGAATATCGGTGGTGCGTTTGAGTGCATTGCCCAGTTGTTCTGCGACGGCTGTACCTCCGATTAAGGCGAGACTCTGTGAGGCATAGAAACGGACGGTACTATCCTCATCAGCGAGGAAGGTATTAACCAGCACTGGAATGGCAGATTGTGCTTTGAAATTACCAAGTGCTTCGGCGGCTTGGGAACGGACAGGTGTATGAGAATCACCCAGTGCGTTGATGATGCTCGGTAAAGCTGAAGGGTTTTCTAAGTTGCCCAACGACCGCACAGCTTGAACACGCATCTCATCACTCTCATGTTCGATCATTTGGGTTAAGGGAGCAATGGCGCGTTCATCTTTGAAGTTGCCTAGTACCTCGACTATTTGTAGACGGACTTCCATATCTTCATCTGTTTCAAGAGCTTCAAGCAAGGGTTCGACCACTTCAAGATTTCGGTGTCGTCCCAAAACAAAGACCGCATTTCGACGCACGTCGGGGTCATCATCATAGCGAATGCGGTTAAGATAATCCTCTATCGTGGGTTCGTACTCATCCATGCATGTTATCCAAAAATAGTCTTGGTTTCATCTGTACATACCTTCCTCTGAATCGTCGAACTAGTTAGTTCTCAAGATAGTTGATTGATGTAATAGTAGGGGTGCAGGAGCCATGATGACCTCTCCGTGAATGAATTCGGTCTGGCAGATTCAGAAAGTCCTTGACGGTGAGGATGTCTTCGTGAAGCATTTCGGTCATGATTTTGCTCCCATCAACTCTTGACTGTCCAACAGAATGGTTACAGGTCCATGATTGTGAATCTCAACCTGCATCATCGCCCCAAAGACCCCCTTCTCCACCTGTTTGATACCTTTCTCTTGAAGTTGTTGAGCAAAGTAATCCACAAGGGGTTCGGCATGGTTGGGTCGGGAGGCATCGGTATAACTTGGGCGACGACCTTTACGCGCATCCGCATACAAGGTAAATTGCGAGATGACCAATATACCTGCACCTACATCCAAAGCTGACAAATTCATCTTACCGTTTTCATCTTCAAAGACGCGCAGTGTAGCAACTTTATTGGCTAGCATCTCAGCTTCAGCTTGCGTATCAGCGTGCGTAATACCAACCAGTGCAACAAAACCATGGGCTATCTCACCTGTTATGTTGCCTTCGACAGTGACGGATCCAGACGATACTCGTTGAAGCAAAATACGCATGCGATTCCTTCAGGTACAATCAACAACCGTATTATACTTGTAATTCACCTATCTTTTACGGTCATCTAATGAAGCTGTGATATAATTCACACAAAGAAACGGAAGTCATGCGACTCATGGTAACAGCAATTTATGATGGTTATTGTGTCATCTGTAACTCCACCAAAAACACTGTCAATGCACTCGACTGGTTGAAACGAGTGGAATTCCTCGATTTGCATGATTCAACCCAAGTTACTGAACGCTACCCTGCGCTCGATTTCGAGGACTTGATGGGACAAATCCATGTCGTTTCTGAAGATGGGCAAATCTATCCCGGTTATTATGGCACGCGCCGTATGCTCAAGGAGTTGCCCATGGGTTTCCCGATTTGGGTCGTCTTGCATCTACCGGGCATGGATTGGATTGGGAATAAGGTCTATCGTTTCATCGCCCGTAATCGTTATAAAATCAATGAGTTTTTTGGGCGGGAGTTGCCCGATTGTATAGATGGGGTTTGCAAAATCCCTGAGTAGGCTGAAACCAACATCATCGACAATCACAACTGTCTCGACTTTGTTATAATCGGGGCAGTTTTTGATTGTCATCAGGAGATAACATGCCACAACACGTTCTGTATCTGCACGGTTTTGGGTCATCACCGCAATCACGGAAGGCACAATTTTTTAAGCCCTATTTTGAAGAACACGGTGTGAATTATCACATTCCTGATTTGAATGAACCGAGTTTTGAAAAACTTATGCTGACTTACATGCTCGAAAAAGTGGCAGAGACGATTAGAGACTCGCCAGACGGGGATGTGTATTTGATTGGGTCGAGTATGGGTGGATTAACCGCGACCCATTTCCTAGACCGTTATCCAGAAGCCGCACGCGTGAAAAAAACAGTATTGATTGCACCAGCTTTCGATTTCATTGCTAATCGCACAGCAGAAAGTCAGAAGATGTTTGAGCAATGGAAACAGGATGGCGAGCGAGTGTTCTTTAATTATGCTCATGGTGGTGAGCTACCTGTGCATTATGGTCTAGTTGAGGATGTGTATCAATATGATAGCTACGGTGTAACAATTGATATTCCGATTTTGATTTATCATGGACTCAACGATGCCAGTGTGGATGTGAATCAAAGTGTCGGATTTGCTGAGTCACGACAGAATGTTCGATTAGAAGTTTTAGATTCTGACCACGAGATGCTGGATAAAAAAGATGAGATTTTGCGAGGTATATTGGATTTTTTTGAACTCGTCGAGGACGCATAGATGTCCCGACGGGTTCTTTTTGTTGCTAGCCTCCATCATCCTGAACAACTTCTACGTGACCTTGCAGAATTCACAGGGGATTCGCCTCCGCTGTTCCCGACAAGTATGGGACAACATTTTTGGGAACGGGCGATGAAAAAGCGTGGCTATGTGCTAGATGTCTTCTGGCGCAATCTATCGGGCTTAGGCAATAGAGATATTGCAACGCTGAAATCCGATGTGCATCAAGAAGGAATTACACCGAGCAAAGTTGTACAAGCCATCCTGCGACGACTACCCCCGAATTTGAATGTGGATTATCGACTCAGGAATCAACGGTTGATTGAACAGGCACGACGATTCCAACCGGATATTCTGTGGTTGGTTGGGGATAATACGGTCATCACGGCAGAAACACTTGCCACCATCAAACAAGAGACTGGCTGTTTGCTAATCTATGCTAGTGGGACATCGCCAATCGTCTTTTCGCATCACATTGAACGACAGGCGGCACGACTTTATGATTGGGTGCTGGTGAATGATTATTTTCATGGGATTCAGTGGCTGGAACTCGGTGCAAAGCAGATGTCTTGT
>JANQRM010000657.1 GCA_028284565.1 Anaerolineae bacterium
ATAAGAGGGTTGTTTCTTTAACCCCACGCGCCGTAAACGAATGCGAACCATAGTCTTGCTTACTCCTTAATGTCTTGTGGTCTGTGATTTACAATCCTAAATTGCCGAGTCCCGGAATGTTCGGGAACTTGCCTTTACGAAGCTGATCCATTAGCTTTTGCATTTGTCGGAATTGCTTAATAAGGTCGTTAACATCACGCACTTCCATCCCGCAACCTCTGGCAATGCGTTTTTTGCGACTCGCATTCAAAATTTTGGGATTATCGCGTTCTTTGGTCGTCATTGAGTTGATGATAGCTTCGACCTTTTTCAAGCGGACTTCAATCTCTTGATCGTCCACCTGACCTTGCAATTGCATCTTGCTCATGCCGGGGATCATCCCCAACACCTTGCCAATAGGACCCATGCGCCGAATCTTTTGTAATTGCTCCAAAAAATCTTGAAGCGTGAATTGATTCTCCATGATTTTCTTCTGGAGCTTCAATGCTTCTTTTTCTTCGTAGAGGTCTTCGGCTTTTTCGATCATGGTCATGAGGTCGCCCATGCCCAAAATGCGTTGTGCGATACGATCAGGATGGAAGACTTCGATGCTGTCTTTATTGACCTTTTCGCCCGTCCCCATGAACTTAATGGGAACGCCTGTCACTTTCCGCATGGATAACGCCGCACCACCACGCGCATCCCCATCCACTTTCGTCAGAACTAACCCAGTAATGCCGACTCGCTCATTAAAGCCTGTGGCGATATTGACCGCCTCTTGACCTGTCATCGCATCTGCCACCAACAATATCTCGGCTGGCTTCGTGCGTGACTTAATCTCTTCAAGTTCGATCATGAGCGTATCATCAATTTGCAGACGACCAGCCGTGTCGATAATCACAACCGACGCATTGGCTTCTCGCGCGGCTTGCACACCATTGCGCGCGATGTCTTCTGGCTCGGCATTTGTGCCTTCTTCGTAGTAACCAACATTGATCTGTTTTGCGAGGGTGACAAGTTGGTCAACAGCCGCAGGACGGTAGGTATCGGCGGCGATTAAGAAGGGGGTTTGCCCTTGACTCCGTAAATGGAGCGCAAGTTTGGCGGCACTCGTCGTCTTACCCGACCCTTGCAGGCCCACCATCATGACAACATGAGGCTTGGCACTGCCTGTAAAGTTCAGCTTACCGGGTTCGCCAAGAGTCTCCACCATTTGGTCGTGGATAATGCGGACGACCTCTTCGCTTGGACGTAGGGCTTTATGCACTTCTGCACCCAGTGCACGTTCCCGAATCTCTTTTACAAATTCCTTGACAATGGGCAACGCGACATCAGCTTCAAGCAACGCCATCCGCACGTCACGCATCGCCTTTTTGACATCATCTTCACTGATGCGTCCGCCTTTTCCAAGGCTGTCAAAGGTGTCTTGTAATCTCTGACTCAGGTTTTCAAACATGGATTTTCCTACATCACTAAGCAATGAGTAATTGTAGGGGAGGGGGGTATTTTCGTCAAGATAAGAACAAACAATTTATACTAAAAATTTTATGGTATGAACAACAATTTTTCCATGCGCGGCACAAAATCTGTCAATGCACCAAAACCCTCTGCGAAGGCTTCTTTTTCCTTGCCGATAATCAAGGTTGGCACATTATTTTTCGTATGCTTGCCATGACTTAAATCTTCCATGTTGCCATGATCGCTTGTCACTAACACCAAACCTTCGTCATCTTGCCAAGTATCTAACACACCCCGCATCAATTCGTCGAACATCTCTAACAAGCCAACCCCTTGTTTAAAGGGACCCCGATGCCCTACACGATCCGTAAACCAATGCGAATGCATGGCGAAGTCATAATCGCGCGACAATTCAACTAGCAATTTGCCCGCTTCATAGGGTGTCCAGATGGGGATGTCTGTGATCTTCAAATAGGTATGCCATGGTTTGCCAGTCCACTCAGCAGTAAGGGCGCGCTGGGCAATTAAATCGTCCGTAGAAAAATGGGGTCTGCCCGATTCATATGCTGCTTGTTGAATGCTAGAACGTAAAGTTTTGCCTCGTTCAAAATTGTGGATTAATCCGGGGGGATAAGCCGTCAGCAGGGCAGATTGCATACCTTGTTCCACTACCCGCTTAAAAAAACTATGTTCGGTGATGATTTGACGTGTCTCAGCATCGGGCTTGGGTCCATAATGCCGACCAATCATTTTGGGGACATTCAACCCTGTGAGAATGGTCGCTTGTCCTGTTCCACTCTGCGGACGACCTTCTACACCCATGCGCGGGTCTGTGGGGATGAATAACGCACGCTCGGATACTTGCATGCTGATATCTTTCACCCAGCGATGTCCATTTGTCAATTCGGTAATCGTTGGCATCTCAGCAACAGCAAAAGGATTGCTCTCAGCATCATCTACACCCAAGCCAATCCCATCCAAAAATATCAACAGAATGTGCATGATTAGCCCATATACTTGAGCAAAAAGGGATTGGTTCGGCGTTCTTGCCCGATGGTGGTTTCTTCCATATGACCCGCCAACACACGCACATCATCATCAAGCGTCATTAATTGTGTGGTTATCGACTGCATCAGCAACTCATAATCTCCGCCTGGCAAATCTGTCCGACCAATACTCCCCGCGAACAGCGAATCGCCACTGAATAAAATTTTATACGCTGGCATATAAAAGGCAAGATGTCCCTGTGCATGTCCGGGCGTATATAAGGTTTCCAGTTTGATATTGGCGATTTCAATCGTTTCGGATTCAGAAGTCAACAACTTATCTGGCTCTGCTGGCGATGCAACTTCACCCAGTCCAAACATCTTGGCTTGTTGTGGAATTTGCTCCAGCCAAACCACACAATCCTCATGAATCCAGAAGGGCGCATTTATTGCCTCCTTGATAGGACGGCTTGCGAGTACATGGTCGATATGAGCATGAGTCGCCAAGACAAGTTTGATGGTCCAATCATCGGACTCTGCCATCTGGAGGATAGTTTCGGGTTCATCAACTGGATCAATTAGGATGGCTTCATTCGTTTCTGTATCACCAATCAGGTAGGTGTTCGTCCCAAATAAGCCAAGTGTTGCACTTTTGATTTTGAGTGTCATGTGGATGCAGTTTCAAGTTCGTTGGGTAAGCGTCGTCGTAGGATTATAGCACGAAGCTGATGCAGTTCCTCTAACTTCAGCACATAAGCCACAATGACAAACACCACAGCCCCAGATAGAGTCTCAATCCCGACCTGAGCAATCGTAAAGAGCAATCCACGATTCGCAAAACCCACTGACCGCCACAACATATCAATGCCCAGTACAGCCAATGCCATCACCAAACTTGCAATCAGTGTCTTGAGTGTGGTTTGGGCGAGCTTGTCTTCTCGAATTCCATCCCAGCGACGGCGAAGCAGGATCAGCAAGAACACGACTTCAAAGGTGACACCCAACGAATTTGCTAAAGCCAAGCCACTGACATTTCCAATCATCGGCTGGTAGCCCAACGTCGGGACACTTCGTACAATCGTATTCATGAAGGAATTCTGTTCAACATCTGCCACACCACTCAATAAAAACGACAACACCAGATTAATCCCAGCTCCGCCCAATGCCGCCCATAGGGGAGTGAGGGTATCTTTATCTGCATAAAAACCCCGTGCCACGACTTCTAACGCCGCATGGACAATCAAGCCCAGCGTAAACATACTCAAGGTGCTATAGACCAACGCCGATGCTGATGAATCAAATGCCCCACGTTCCAAGAGGCGAATCAAGGGCTGACCAATCACCAACAAGCCAATCGCGGACGGAATACTCGCCACCATAATAAAGCGCAACGCACCCGACAGAGCATCACGTTTCCCATCCAAATCACCCATTTCACTTAACGCGGCAAGAGTCGGGAAGATGACCGTTCACATGGCAGTGCCGATGAGCGTCTGCGGAATCTGCATCAAGCGCCAACCCCAATCCAACGCGGCAACCGACCCCACGCCCAATCGAGAAGCAATATTATTCATGACAATGAAATTCATACTGAACACACCCAAGCCAGCTACACGCGGAAGCATCAAACGGATGACCTTCCACAGCATCGGGTCACGTAAACCGAGTTGAGGTTTCCAACGTGCGTTGTAGTGAATCAAGCCGGGAATTTGCACGCCAAAATGTAACCATGCACCTAGCACTGCACCCATCGCAATTCCATGCACACCAAAGGGACCCAGCAAGAAAATCACACCAATGAGAATCCCGACATCAAACATAATCGGAGCAATGGCGGGCAACAGAAAGTGATTGTGACTCTGTAAGATGCCCATGCTGATGCCACTTACGGAGAAGATAAGTGTACTCAACAACAGGATTCGCATCAGTTCGAAGGTTTGCTGTGTGCCGACTTCATCAAAGCCCGGCGCGACTACATTCTCCACCAACCACGGCGCAATCAAAAAGACAAAGGCACTGACAATCAGGGTGACAACAAAGATCGTGTTAATCACATGTGTGGCAATATTCCATGCCCCATTACGGTCGTCTTTCGCCAGATACCCGCTAAAAATGGGGATAAAAGCATGTGCCAGCGCACCGCCGGAAATCAGAGTGAAAATTAGTTCAGGAATACGATTGGCGGTGACAAAGGTGTCCCACTCTTGACCCACACCGAAAACTTGGGCGATAACCACCGTTTGAAGCAGGCTGATAACTTTCGCCAAACCAAAGCCAATCATCACAATCAAGGTCGATATGGCAAGTTGACGATTGCGCCCGTGGGATGCCTCGTATTTAGGCTTTTCAGGGAGTGTTTGGGTTTTCATGAATTAGGTCACACGATTGAGAGCTTCGATAGCCGGCGCATAATACGAATTGAAATTCAAAGCACGCCGGAATGCACTCGCGGCTTGCACAGTATTACCTTGTGCTTCATATACCCGACCTTGCCAATAATAAGACTCTTCATGCTCTTGAGCATTATTCAGGTTGATTTGTGCCAGTGACAACACATCATCATAACGCCCTTGCTGGAAATAGGCTTCAAACGGACCGAACTGATACCACAGCATACGAAACGGCAGTTCTTCTAAACGAATCGCTTGGTCAAAGGCGGTTGCGGCTTCTTGATAACGGTTTAATGCAACGAGTGAAGTCCCCATGTTGAACCACGCAAATGGATTTTGTGGTTCAGCGCGAGCTTCCTCTTGAGCAACGGCAAAGGCATGCTCAGCCGCTCCTTCGGGTGTCCAACGCTCACCCAACAGACTCTGCAACAATCCCTCACGACTCGGTTCGTAAAGGACAATATACGTACGATTGAAGGCTTGCCAATTTGCATCCACCTCACGATAGCTGTCAGTGACACCTTGCGCCCCTTCACCAACCCCTAAAAAACTGTCGAAAAAGTACATCGTCTGGAAGGTATCATCAAATGCCACCAATGTCCGATAATGCCCAATCCAATCATAGGCTTCAAACATCGCACCTGTTTCAATAATCACAGGGAATTCATTCGCAACCAGTGTTTTGAGCAAGTCGATGTCACCACCCATGCGCCAAATCGCGTCTAAATCCGTTTGCTCTTCAACAAATTGCACCAACTCAATGGGACTGACATTCTTATCTTCACGATTAGGCTTAAGGAAACTCGCAGCAAAGATTTGATCTTGTTGCCAACCATAATAGCTCAACGCCATGGTGATGTTGGCTGGTCCGCAATTATTCCAACGCTGTTGCTCGTGTCGTATGCCAAAAATTCGGGCATTGATCGGTACAGACGGACTCGTGTTGATTCGAGCTTGTGATGTGTCTTCTGGTACATCCGTCGGTTGCAAGATTACCGTTGGAACAAGCGTCGGGATAGCTGTCGGAGTCGATGTCACAGCTAGCGAAACCAGAGTTGGCTCATCAGTCGGTTGAACGTCGGGTGTCATCTCCTCTTCGGATGTGGCTTCCGGTGTGGCACTCGGCTCACCAACAGGCATATTCAATAAATCCATTGCATTAGTTCCGTTATCAGCGGGAGCAACCGTTGGCAAGATACCCCCTTCCGGTGTCGGCGGGAGGAACCGACTCATAAATGGCAATTGGTCAATCACCCGTTGTTGTTGACTCGGAAGCAACACATTCTGGAAGGCATATATCCAACCCAACGTACCAACAATGACCAAGACAAACAGCCCGATAATCCCCCAGAAGAGGAATTTCGGCGGTGCATTCACCCCACGATCAGACTTGAATTTAAGGGGACGACTGGGTTGTGTATCATGCAAATTTGACATGCTGATGTTCACTTTTCTATTTTGCGTCACTATACCATGTGGCATGATTTTGATACAGTTCAAACATTATAATGCGCTAACATGAGTGTGCCCTAGCTTACAGGATAGGGCTGGTGGCACATCCCACGCTTTCTCAACGCTCGCCCTACGCAGTTTGAGATATGATGAAGTCGTTGTAGCGAATGTCTATGAAGTTCAATACGGGAACGCACCTGCCAACTGTCGAAAATAGTTATCATCCGCGCGACGGTAAATTTACTAACAAATCGAAGTGAAACCGTTTTCTAACTTTACTGACGAAGAACACATGGAATCTGTATGACCGACACACCACAAAACACATCAGGATTACAAAAATATCGCAATCAAATCATCGTCGGGTTAATGCTTGCATTAGGCATTTACGTTCTGTTGCTCCTCTTTCTTGATAATCAAGGACAGTTCTCACAAACCGACGGCGTATTAGAACAACTCACATCCTTTCCGTTTTGGATAATCCCGTTGGTTGTCATCTGTCAAATCTTTGTCATTATTTTCCGCTTTATCGAATGGCAGTACTATTTAGGTGTGGTCGGCGCACACGAAAAACTACCATGGTTCGATAGCCTCATCATCTTCATGTTTGGCTTCACGATGGTGGTTAGTCCCGGCAAGGCGGCGGAAGTCCTCAAGGCTGTCTTTGTACGTGCCAAAACCACCATTCCCATTGCCAGAACTGTTCCTGTTGTCCTCGCTGAACGCATGGTTGACGGTATTGCTGTTATTGCAATATTGGTGATTTCCCTTCTCTTGGCTGGGGATAGACTCGAATTAGGCGAGTACAGCATGGCTAGTCAAGCGATTATCTTCTTTTCTGCGATTGCTCTCATCGCCGGATTAATTGTCGTACAAATTCAACCCCTTGCCAATTTCTTCCTCAATCTCATTGCCAAATTACCATTGATTAAACGCTTTCATCGCTTCTTCCGCGATTTCTATCAAAGTAGTCGCGAGGTATTCCATCTCAAGCATGTCATTCCCATGTCCTTCGTCGGCACAGGTGTCTATGCCTCCAGTGCTGTAGGTTTCTTTCTCATCTTAATCGGCTTAGGCTTGCCTCCAAGCTGGCAACTCGTCTTAGAAGTGACCTTTATCTTGGGGGTATCATCTGCAATTGGAGCATTGAGCTTTGTACCTAATGGGGCGGGCGTAACTGAAATTTCCAACACTGCCATGCTCACAGTGATTGTTGCACCACAATATCCCGAAATGACCCTAGCAGTCGCAACAGCGGCGGCGATATTGCAAGGCTTCTTTCACAAGTGGTTCCGCGTTCTGGCAGGACTATTATTTACGGTAATATTTCGTAAGCGACTTTTTAGTGGGG